>JBCCCJ010000410.1:0-5636 GCA_039033615.1 Bacteroidota bacterium | reverse complement strand
TTTTCCCGCCGAGCGGACGTCATTGATGGTGGTTCGGTCGGTGTGGTTGTAGTACCACTCGATGATGGCTTGATTGCTCTGAATGACCACCAGACCCTGAAAATCATTCTGCTGGAAATTGTCCAGCATGGGAATGAATGCGTTGAGGGAATCGACGTTGAAGCCTGCCTCTGCCCAACTTGCGGCAGGGAGGCCTTCGATGGCAGGACGCTGGGCAAAGAGGGAGAGAGAAAAGGACAGGGTAAGAAGGATGGGGAAAGTAGCTCTCATGTGGTCGGTAGGTAATAGGTAGAAAAGGGCAACAAAGCCTGTGTCTGGTTAGTGTCCTCGTTTGACTTAGTGATACTTGAAAAATAACTTCCTCTTTTCGCGTAGATATTTCTTTCCAGATCCCATTCAAGTCTGGGGAAGGGGAAGGGGAAGGGGCAGGGGCCCTAGACTTGAAGTACAACACCGACTGGTTGGCGGGCCAAGGCGCGAAACTTTGGGAAAAAGGGACCCAAAGAGGAGCTTTGACGAAAAGATGGGAAGAAAGAACGAATGAAAAGGTCCAAGTTGTTTTTTGAGTCTCACTTAGGGACCAAAAGAAATGGAAAAGGTTGAGCAAGCAGAATGGGTCTTCGGAGGATTCTCACCCTATCTTTGAGGAATACCTCATCCGAATCGGAACGGCTGCCCCCACGTCTGACGGGATGCAGGGGCGAAATTCAATGGATTTGTTTGAGAAAGCCATAGGAAATGGGCTTATTGGGTCAAGGAGGTAATGCCACTGCTCACTTCTCGCTCCCATGATTCGAGCTGTTGTACCAATTCTCTGCCTACTTCCGGCTGCTCTGCAAGCAAATTAGTGGTCTCTCCCAGATCTTGAGACAGATCATACAAGGCATAGGTGTAGCCTCCCTCTCCCGGCAGTCGAATGAGTTTCCAATCCCCGCTTCGAACGAAGCTTTTGTTTTTGAAGGAAAAAAAGGTTTCCCGCTTTGGGATTGGTTGCTTGTGAAGCAGGTGATCCTTGATGCTGAGGCCGTCTATTTCTGCACTGGGCTGTTCACCCATGAAATCCAGAAAGGTTGGAAGCAGATCCATGGTAAGAATCGTTTGTTGACTGACGAAAGCCTGCTGGATAGCGGCGGGATAAGACAACATCGCTGGCACCCGACTGCCGCCTTCATAGGGGCTGGCCTTATGCCCGCGCAACGCTCCATTGCTGCCCGAGGCACTCGCCCCATTGTCCGAGAGGAACAGAATCAGCGTGTTCTCAAATTGCCCCGTCTCTTTGAGTACCTGGATGATCTGTCCGATCCCTTCATCCATGGTTTCGACCATTTCTTGGTAGAGTCCAGGGATGCTGTCTGGTTCAGCATTCCGCACCCTGCTCTTGCCTGCTTCCCGAAAGCCTTTGCTATTTCGGCCTTGGTACGGATAATGAGGCGCTTCATGGGCGAGATACAAAAAGAAGGGCTGCTCGGGATTCTCTGCATGCTGCTTGCGAATGAATTGAACCCCGTAATCAGTGATGAGATCGGTGGTGTAGCCGGGCTCATCGTCGACTTGATCGCCTTTCCACCAATCCAAATAGCCGACTTGGTCGATGTGGGAGTGATAATCTACGTTGCCGCTCACAAAGCCCGCAAATTCATCGAAGCCCTGGTGAATCGGGTTGAATTCCGGGGCATAGCCCAAGTGCCATTTGCCGAACATTCCGCAGCGGTAGCCGTGCTGTTTCAATTCCTCCGCGATGGTGGTTTCCGCTAGCGATAGGCCGACCTCCCGGTGATTCAGGGCTGTAACGACTCCTTCGATGCCAGTACGCTGCTGGTATTTGCCCGTCATCAGAGCAGCGCGGGTCGGACTACAAACGGCTCCATTGGCATGAAAGTCCATGAATCGCACGCCACGCTTGGCCAGGGAATCCAGATGCGGGGTCTCGATGGTGGGATTGCCATAGCAGGAGAGATCGCCATAGCCGAGGTCATCGGCCATGATGAGGAGAATGTTAGGCGGACCACTTTGCTGCCGTTGTTCACAAGAGACAAGAAGCAAGACCGCAAACAGGAGGAAAAGGAACTGTTTCATCCGGGAAGATACGCGAAAAAGATAGTAGAGGTCAGAACGCGTTGCTGTCAGATGTCAGAGCGGCCCGAATTTCGGGCCTGTCAGACTGCTCCGTTACCGGATTGCACCATCTACCCGATTTGGCAAACCACCCCACTTTTCCCACTAATTCCCAAAGATGTCAGACCGCGTTGCTGTCAGATGTCCGAGCGGCCCGAATTGCGGGCCTGTCAGACTGCTCGGTTTCCGGATTGCACCATCTACCGACTTGGTAAACCGCCCCACTTTTCCAACTAATTCCCAAAGATGTCAGACCGCGTTGCTGTCAGATGTCCGAGCGGCCCGAATTGCGGGCCTGTCAGACTGCTCGGCTTCCGGGTTAGCCATGACGACCACGATGTCTGTCTGACTGAAATCCACCCTTGCATCCGCTGAATCGACGGCTTCCTGAAGATAAAATAGATGCGATAGGCCGTCATAAATGCCAGAGGCATAATAGGCAGAGGACTTGGGCAGGCGCATCCATTCGAGGTGGGGCTGGAGTTGAACCTCCATCCGGCCATAGGAAGCCTTCGTAAAAAAGTCGGGAACAATCGGGTCCAGAAGGGAGAATACACTGTCCACCGATTGGGTGGCTGGCACATCGTCAAAATCGACAAAGAGGACCGATACCTTAACTACTCCCGTCGAAGGGGCGAATCCATCCGTTTTGGGGAACCCCAGGGCCATGTTGCTAGAGGTGCCTCGGCCCAATTTACACGCTTGGCTGACTTCTGCTGATTGATTCAGGGGCGTTCGGGAGCTTTCATGGCTTCCACAACTCGCGGCCACCCAGCAAGCGATCAGCACGAGGAGGGAGGTACATAAGGTGTTGACGGATTTCATAGGGATACTAGGTCTCTAAAAATTGGTCTTCAAATAATGGGGAAAAGGCAGGAAATGCCGATGACTGCTGTTGGGATTTGGTTCGTGCAAACGTCTCAAATGGGACGAATACGCCGTTTTTGTAATCGTCATCGAAAGGGAGCCGCATGGAATCCAGATAGACAATAGCAGCCTCATATTCACCAGCTATCAAGGCCAGATGCATGTGGTTACTTGGGGTTAATTGTCCATCTGATATGGCCTGAATGCTTCTGGCCAATTCAGGCAAAGCAGTGGCTAAGGTGGTGCGATCGGTATAGTTTTCTTTTGGAAAAAAGAATTCCTGCGCGTGCAAGGGGGGAACTGCCAATACTGCCAACAAGAAGGCGAGGAGATGTCTCATGGTCGAAGGGTGAGGAGAGAAGGATGGATGGGAAACTCTTTCCGATTGATCAAGGGACGCATAGGAGACCATCCCAAATGCTTGCCATCAGCGATTTTGTTTTAGTTCAGCGAACCTTCTTAGGTAAACCGTCTCTACGATGCCTTTGGAATTACCCTCGGTGAAGGCTACCTCCAACACCAATTCGGTGTCTGTAATCCGCTTGACTAGTGCGTGTGGCAGGCTGGTTGGACCGTCGCCATCCACTTGCCGGGACATGGCTTGCGCAGTTGCTTCCCAGGACCAAGTGCCAGTTTCTCGATAGGCCGGAAATCGAGTATCTGGGTCGGCGTATACCAATTCATGTGTGTAGGTCCCGTCGTAATTGAACTGGGTAATGATGGCGAGTTCTCCGGCTTGAATCTGTCGTTTGACCTTGCGCTGGGTCGCTTTGGACTTCTCAATTGAGGCTGCTGCCTCGGCATCATATCCAATAGACTCATCCAACTCTAGCACCACCTCGGTCATGTGCCAGCGACCATGGAATAGGCGCGCATCCACCGGAGAGGC
Organism: Bacteroidota bacterium; assembly: GCA_039033615.1. Lineage (GTDB taxonomy): Bacteria > Bacteroidota > Bacteroidia > J057 > J057 > JBCCCJ01. Next base: position 1,765 of record JBCCCJ010000410.1, on the reverse strand, counting down.
ATCCTCGGCAGCATCTCTGTCAACGGAATCAGGAGGCGTAGAGGATTGCGCCAAAGAAGGGAGTACGAGGCCGATAGATACCGCTACTAGCATCAGGCTCCTTCGAAAGATCGTGTGCATGGGGGATGATGACTTTGTGCTTGGAGATTCATTCAACTAGGGAAAAACGCTGGTATTGGTCTGCCTGTATCCATTGGCCTTACCATCCATAGAAGCCTTTTGGTACGACTCCACTCAGGCGCAAGTACACGACACATTGTCCCCGGTGGTGGATGATGTGATTTTCCAAGGCGTAGAGTAAGCGCCAAATCGGGATGGTATCCCCCGCAAAATCACAGGTCGAAAGGAGTGTTTCATCAGAGAGCGCCTGGATGGTTTGTTGGACAAAAGCGTACATATTCTTCAGCTCGCCCATGATCTGTTCCTTTGGCATTTGCACGGGAAGTTTCACGCCTTCATACGGATTGGCTACGCCCGCCCTTCCCGACAATTGACTACAGGTGTACATGACACAGTGCCGCCATTGCTCCGTAAAGGTCATCGCCTCCTCGGTGTATCGAAACGTGAAGGCTTCAGGGCGCATCTGATCTACATTCTTTAGAGTCATGGTTTCAGATCGGGTCCAGGCAGCAGCAAGTTCTTGCCGTAGGGCTTGGGTAGATGGGGTTCCTTGCGGGTTTTTTTCTTCTCCTCCAATGGCTGCCACCTGCCCATGGGACTGATCCGTTTGACAACCCATCAAGGAAAATATCCCTACACCCAGCACATTCCTCAGGAAGCGATTTCGTTTCATATCATCTATTCGATAAAGAGTTCATTTGATTCTCAGGAAGACTCCCGCTCACTTCCACTTCGGAAGGGTTCGCTGGTCTTTGGCTTTGGGTTCTGCTTCCGGTCGATAGGGGAGTTCTTCCACCATCCAAGGCTCGGCTTCTTCGTCTTTCAAATAGTGATCGAAAAAGGCTTTGAGTCGGGTCTGAATATCAAGTTTATTGCGGTCTTGTTCCAGGCCATGCCCTTCTCCCCGATAGGAGAGAAATACCACGGGTTTTTTCAGGTAGCGCAAGATGCTGTAAAAGCCAAAAGAATGCTCCCATTGCACCACCTTATCAGCCGTACCATGAAACAGCAGCAGGGGCGTATTCATGGTTTGGGCCTGAAAGACCGGAGATTCCGAAACATACATCTCCAGATTGGAGGTCGGGTCAGTCCCCAGTCTTCCTTGTCCGGTCATATAATAATCTTGCTCATTGCTGCCATCTCTGACGATATCAAGGTTGAAGCCCTGAACCAGATTGCTCACCCCCGCGCCTGCTGCAATTGCCGCAAATTTGTTTTCCTGGGTGGAGATGTACATCCCGCAGTGCCCCCCAAAACTGAAGCCTTCGTAGCCGATGCGTTGTGCGTCCACATATCCTAGCTCTATGACTCTCTCGATGGCAGCATCTATGCACTCGTGCATGTCGGAGTGCGGGGTGCCGATGTGAAAACGGATGTCAGGCTGTAGGAATAGATAGCCATCTGATACGTAGAGCATCTCCGAAATACTGGCCCCAGACAGGTAAGGGGTCGGATAGCGGTACATTCGCCAGGAAAAGGTCTCGTAGGAATGCACCATCATCGGCAGCTTTTGGCCGCTTTGATAGCCTTCGGGAATGCTGAGCACCCCTTGCAAGGGTACGCCATCGTCATTGGTGTATTCAATCAGGATGCGTTTGCCCCAGCGGAATCGTTCTTGCTGAGGGTTGGTATCGGTGATTTTTGT
>JBCCCJ010000409.1:0-5643 GCA_039033615.1 Bacteroidota bacterium | reverse complement strand
TTTTGGAGAACATTATCCGAGACAAACACCAATTCAGGGTTGGAGAATACCCCATCGTTGTCCAAATCGAGCCAGATTTTCACATCCTCCGGCGTATTTGGTCCCGTAGTAATGGAAACCGGATAAGAAAGGCCTTCTGTTACCGTAGTTTGGTGAGAACAGGTGTAATCCTGATACCCATCAATGCCATTATCGGTGGTGTGGTTGATCGCCCCGAAGCTAACATTGTAAATACCAGCTCCAGAAGCCCCTCCACTGATGGAAGGAGGCGTGCAATTGGCTGCAAGGGGACCACCAACATTGGATACCGTGATGAGGTTGTTTTCTACCAGAGTATCACTGTTGCCACAAAGCGCTATGCCATTTGCAATCAAGGTGACTGTGTAAGTACCTGCGGCGGCATAGGTGTGAGTGGGCGTTGCAAGGGTCGAGGTATTTCCGTCTCCAAAATCCCATAGATACCCAGTACTATTGAAGCTGTTATTGGAAAAGGAAATGTTGGCTGGGGTAACACAAGCAAAGGTCTGAGATGGATCAAAACCTGCAATCACAGCATTGTTGAAGGGCAATCCAACCCCTGCTGCGTGCCAAGCATTGGTCGTTGCAATCAGTTCATCGGAGCAGTTGCCAAACAAATCGTTGGCGGATTGAATGGCAAAGAACCTCGCATCTGCGTGCTGGGAACTGGGAGTGAGGTACACCGTCAAATTCCGGAACGCAATATCTGCTGCCTTGGCCATTCCAATGGCAGGTACGGTGTAGGGATCCCCGTTATCATTGGTTCCAACTCCTCCTCGGGAAAGGAGATAAAACCAGAAATTCTGGACGCCACTGTTCCAATGTACGCCTCCATTATCCAGCGGACCTGAGTACCAAAAATCTCCGAAGTAGGTGTCTGGATGATTGAATTGGTTAGGGTTAGAAGCGTTGCGAAAGGTAAAACCGATTTCGTCTCCCATCAGCCAGTTAGCCGCAGTGGAATCGGTGTAGAAATCCAGGACTACGCCAAAAATATCACTGAAAGATTCATTCAAAGCGCCTGATTCATTCATGTAAATCAATCCAGCTGAGTACTCGGTGATCCCATGAGTCAATTCGTGGGCCACAATGTCAATAGAAGTCAAAGCGGTGGCTCCCGCTCCATCTCCATCCCCGTAGGTCATCACTGATCCGTTCCAAAACGCATTGAGGAAATTGAATCCGTAATGAACATAGCTCTTCAGGATTGTGCCATTGCCATCATAGGAGTCCAGATTGTGCTCGTTGAGGAAATAGTCATAGGTCCACTGCGTACCCCAATGACAATCGTAGGCCGCATCGTCTTGGTTCAGGGTTACGTTCCAATAGTCGTCTGTATCGGTGAAATCTATCGCCGAATTATAGTTGGTTCCTGTGTTGAGGTCATAGGTCTCCACGCCAGCACCTCGGGTATAATCTCGCAAACGAAAATTTCCAGGAGCAGTGCTGTCGGTTTTCATTTGGCGGGTTCCGCGGTATTTGGTTTCCGCAGTGCCTTCAGATTCTGCCGTGTGAATGCGGTCATATTTCTGAAGGAATTCTCCAGAGTGGGCATCCACCAGGACATAATAACGACCAAAAGGAGACGCTACTTTCAAATCGAAGCGATAGGCGAGGTGATAGCTCCCAACAGAATCCGCCATCACAAACAACTCCGCCTGCGGGTCCTCGGCGCCTTGGGGGCTTCTTTTCCAGCCAAAAGCCTTAGCTGGAAGATTGGCTTTGGCTACTGCAAGTGCGGCAGCTTCAGAGACACTGGGGCTAGTGGGAATGTCAATATTGGGATAATGTTCTCCATTTGCCGCGTATAGCAGATTCCCTTTGTAATGGAGATAAAATACGCCATGAAGTACCTGAACGCCCTCATAGTATTGGCGGTAGCGGTGGTGAATCATCCCAAAGGCGTCCTCACGCACTTCATACTGCTTGTGGACATCCTTAGAACGATGGTTGAGGGTTGATTGCAGCCAGCTTTCGCCTTGTGCTTTGGTGATACAGCTCTGATCCGAAAATCGAACAAATTTCAGAGAACCGTTGTCTTCGTTTTGCCAAATGAGTTCTGCGTCAGGAATAATTTTGACAGCTGCCGGCCCTTGAAAAACCTGGGCGGTTAGCGTTCCCAAAAATAGAAACATTCCAATCAAACAGACCACAAGGGCTCTGTAGGTAGATAGGTACATAGATGGAAAAGAAAGAGGTTAGTGCTGAATAAACTAAAAAAGGCAAGGGGGAATCAATAAGTAGGCGGGTAAAATAGGGAATAGTTCCCATGAAGAAAAATATATATGTCCCTCTCGATTTCTTGCTTTTCCATCAAAAAAAAGGACCTCTCTTACGAGAGGCCCTCCCAACTGAATATGTTTGGGTGGAACTATTCAACCACTACCACTTTCCGTACTGAGCGGGAGGTAGGAGTCAGAAGCAGGGCGGTATACACCCCAGCTGATAAGGAAGCAACATTCAGTTCCAATTCATGTTGTCCTTGGTTTTTGGTTCCCATGGCCATCTGGCGAACCACGCGTCCCTGAGCATCCATCAGGAGGAAGGAAGCGTCGCCGGTTTCTGACTGGTAGTAGGAAATCCGAGTCAGATCTCTTGCTGGGTTGGGGCTGATGGTGAGGTATTCATTCATCAACTCTAGATCACGGATCGAAGTAGTCAGTGGCAGCTCAATGGTCATTCCATCTGGGAAGGTAGCCATCAAGGTAAAGCTTGCACCATCTTTGTTAGTACCAGGCGTCAGGAAGCCAGAAGCATATACAACGGCAGCTCCATCAGCAGCACCAGTCAGATCCGCTTCGTATACCCCTACTACCGTAGGACTTGCATCGGTGGTTTGCACGGTCAAGTCGTAGATCGCAGGTGGCAAGTTCAAGTATCCGGCGGTGAAGTCGGTGTAAGACAAGCCTTGGACCGCTGGAGGAGTTCCTCCGTTGGCAAGCACATCAACTGCGGGTGCATCGGTAGCTCCGTGGAATACGCGGATGTCCACTTCACCTGTGTTGGCAGAAGCTTCTTGCGCGCCATCAGAGATGAACAAGCCAAAAGCGGTGGGAATGGCCTCTGGGTTGGGCGCAAAATCTCCAGGAGTCAATACTCCGTTGGCAAAGATGGTATAGCTCTCACCGTCTGCTACAGTCGCAGGAATGGTTGCAATGTCTTGGTCGTCGATAGCAGTACTGGTAGAGTCTGCAATGACGATGTCCAATTCATATCCAGTTGGCAGGTCTACAAATGGAGTCGCGGTACGGAAAGTAAAGTTGTCCAGGTAAATGGTGTCGGCCAACATATTGATGTAGACATCTACCATTTCAGCACCAGGATCAGCAGCATTGTGAATCACCTGAGCACGAGCAGTACCTACTGGAGTCAGAGGAGCCACAGAACCGTCAGCCAAGGCAGCAAAGAGTCCGAAAGCTTCTCCATTTTGGTTTGCTGCTGGATCAAGGAAACCAGAGGCAAATACTACCCCAGCACCTCCAGCCAAACCAGAAGCATCGATGTAGAAAGGTGCAATGATGGTGGATGGATCATTGGATCCTGTAACGTCAATCCGATATTCCGCAGCAGGTACGGACAGATAACCAGTGAAGGCTCCATAAGTGGCAGTAGGCACTACCGCACCTCCGTTTGCATTGACTCCAACACTAGGTGCGTCAGTAGAACCGTGCATCACCCGCAGATCTACGTTTCCTGCGGCTCCAGTCTCTTGGGCGCCAGCAGAAACCAACAGGGCAAAGCCTACGCCAGCTCCATCAGGGTTAGTGGCAAAGTTAGCTGGATTCAACACCCCACTGGCAATCAGGTTGTAGTTTTCTCCTGCTGCCAAGGTATTAGGAATGGTGGTGATCACCTGGTCAGTAATGTCAGAACTACTTGGATCGGCAATGACCACTTCAATTTCGTAGTCGGTAGGCAGGTCTACAAAAGGAGTAGCTTCACGGAAGGCGAAGTCATCCAATTTGATGGTGTCAGCCAAGGTATTGATGTAGACATCAACGACAGCAGCATCAGGATCAGCAGAGTTGTGGATTACCTGAGCGCGAGCATTACCTACCCGAGCCAAAGGAGCGACGCTACCGTCAGCTAAAGCCGCAAACAAACCAAACGCTTCACCGTTTTGGTTGGCTGCTGGATCTAGGAAACCAGAAGCAAATACCACTCCAGCGCCTCCACCCAAAGCAGACGCATCAATGTAGAAAGGAGCTATGATGGTAGTTGGGTCATTCGCAGCCGTTACGTCGATGCGATATTCATCCGCAGGGACTGACAAATAGTCCGTGAAATCTCCATAGGTGGCAGTAGGAACTACCGCTCCGCCATTGGCATTGACGCCGACACTGGGCGCATCAGTCGCACCATGTAGCACCCGCAGGTCTACGTTACCAGCCGCTCCGGTTTCTTGGGCATTATTGGTTACCAATAGTTGGAAAGCAGTGCTTTCTCCATCTGGGTTAGCCGAGAAGTTGGCAGTATTCAATACTCCATTAGCAACGATGTTATAGCTTTCTCCATCCATCAAAGTGGCAGAGATGGTGTCAATGGCTTGGTCTGTAATATCGGTACTGGTAGGTCCAGCAATGACGATGTCCAATTCATATTCTGTAGGCAGAGTAACAAAAGGAGTCGCGCTGCGGAAAGCGAAATCGTCCAGCTTAATGGTGTCAGCAAGCGTATTGATGTACACATCTACGAGAGCTGCATTGGGATCGGCCGCATTATGAATGACCTGGGCCCTAGATTCACCGATGGCTGTCAGCGGAATGACTGCTCCGCTCGTCAAGGCTGCAAACAGACCAAATTCAGGTCCATTCTGGTTAGCCGCAGGATCGAGGAAACCAGAGGCGAATACATACGCATATTGGCTATTCAATGGGGCTAGATCAACATAGTAAGAAGCAACAATGGTGCTGTTATCATTCTCTGGGGTGATTTGGAATACATACTCGGTAGCAGGTACTTCCAAGGTGCTGAGTCCAGTAGGGAAAGAAATATCGTCTACTAAGATGTTTCCATTTGCGAGCGCGTCCACTCCTGGTGCATCTGTAGAACCGTGTTGCACGCCAATAGAAACCATGTTTGCCATGGTAGCAATGGTGTCGATTCCATCAACGATTTCCAAGTTGAAAGCAATACTAGGATTCACCGTTTGATCATAGTTGGCCACATTGGCAGGCAAGATGCCGGAAGCCGTAATCACGTACACAGAGTCTTGATCTAAGGTAACGGGAACGGTCGCAATAATATCGCCAGGACCTGTACTGTTACCAGGTGCGACCCCAACATTTAAGGTGCCAGCAGGAAGCGTCAAAAAAGAAGTAGCTTCCCGAAAGGCCAGGTCATCAATGGCCGGAGTAGCGCCAGCGTTTACATAAATATCTACCGTGTCGGCAGCTGCATCCGCAGAGTTATGAATGACTTGCACTCTTGCGTTTTGCGCTTGTGCAAGGGTGCCCCAGAGGCACAATAAGCCTAGGGCTAATGGTAGGATTAGCTTTTTCATGGAATAATTGATTGAGATTTTTTGTAAGGAGAACGTACTCTGGAAGAAGGGTTGCCAGCAGGGCTGAAAAACCCTTTTTCGCAGAGGTAGGTGCGGACCGTTTCGGCCTCTCGGTTGAGGTG
>JBCCCJ010000408.1:0-5649 GCA_039033615.1 Bacteroidota bacterium | reverse complement strand
GCCAAATCGCGAAACTTTGGGAAAAAGGGACCCAAAGATGAGCCTTGACGAAGAACTGGGAAGAAAGAACAAGTGAAATGGTCCAAGTTATTTTTTGAGCGCTACTTAGTAGTAGGTACAGATCACCTGCTGCTACAACCCACTCGCCCGCTGCACGATCTGACTGCCATGTTTGTGTTTGAGGGCATCGAGGGCCTCATACAATTCCACTTGCCGAGCTTGGGAGGTGAAGAGTTGAATCTGCGGGCGGCCCGACACCAATTTACTGAAGCCGACTCCTACGAGGCGCAGGCGCACCCGGCGGGTGTAGAGTTTGTCAAAAAGCTGGAGCACTTTGGGGAGGAGGACCTCGTCTGAGGCGGTGAAGGGCAGTTTTGCCTGGCGGGTAACCGTCTCGAAGTCGCTGTAGCGGATGCGAACCTTGACGCAGGCGGTAAGTTTGCTGCTCTGCCGAAGTTGGAAGGCAAGTTGCTCGGTCATGCGAATCAATTGGGCGCGCAATTGAGCGATGTCCATCGTATCCTCGGTGAAGGTCCGTTCGGTAGAGATGGATTGCCGATCTACATGGGGAACGATGGGCCGATTGTCTTCGCCCCGGGCCCGCTGGTAGAGCGTGCGCCCGTGTTTGCCAAAGGCTTGTTCTAGCAAAAGAAGGGGAATGCCCTTGAGGGTCCGCACGTATTTGACGCCCATATAGGCGAGTTCCCGTGCGGTCTGTGGACCAATGAGGGGAATCTTGCGGACCCGCAAGGGATCAAGGAAAGGCGCAATCTGTTTAATCGACACCTCGCGTTCACCATTGGGCTTGGCGGCATTGGTCGCGACTTTGGCGACCAGTTTGTTGACCGACAGGCCAAAAGAAAGGGGGAGTTTGGCCTCTCGCTGGATGCGCTGTCGCAGATGATTGGCCCATTTTCGACTCCCTACAAAGCGCTCCATGCCCGTCATATCCACGTAAAACTCATCCACCGATGCCTTTTCGAAAAGGGGGGCTTCTTCTTGTACGATTTCGGTGATCATCTGCGAATGCGCCTGGTAGGCTTCAAAATCTCCTTTCAGGAAGATGCCCTGGGGACATAAGCGGCGGGCCATCCGGGTTGGCATTCCGGCATATACCCCAAATTTGCGCGCTTCATAACTGCAAGAGGAGACCACGCCTCTTCCGCCTGTTCCTCCCACCAATACTGGTTTGCCATGAAGCCGCTGATCTTTCAGCCGTTCTACCGACACAAAGAAGGTGTCCAAATCCAGATGTAAAACCGCTCGCTCCATAGATCAGATTTGCTAAATCAACGCACACTGGAATGATTTATTGGCCAAATATCCAAATTTATTAGTAAAATAAATCATGTTTAGGTAGTTTTGCTAAAAGGAGAGGATCAAACCTTGATATGCAAGGGCAGGAGAATTCACTGATTGTTCATCATGTACCTCAACTGCCATACGTATTTCAGCCTGCGCTACGGGACCCTTTCCGTAGCGGAATTGGTAGGACTAGCCGAAGCACACCATATCAAGGCCCTGGCCCTGACCGACATCCACAACACTTCCGCTTGTTATGACTTTGTGAAAGCCTGTCGCAAAGCCGGGATTCATCCGGTGCTGGGGATGGAGTTTCGCCGGGAGGATCAGTTGCTGTACGTAGCCCTGGCAAAAAATCTGGCGGGCTTTCAGGAGATCAACGCCTTCTATTCGCGCTATACCCAGGCAGGGCAGGCATTCCCTGACATTGCGCCTTTGTGGGAGGAAGTCTTTGTCATCTATCCCTGGCACCGACGGGAATATACCACCCTCTCCGATCATGAATACCTGGGCATTCATCCGAGAGAGGTCCGCCAATTGTTGCGCTCCCGCTATTTCCACCGTCAAGAAAAGCTGGTGATCCTCCAGCCCATCACCTTTTCCCACAAACGCGGCCATAACATCCATCGGTTGCTGCGAGCGGTAGACCACAACCTCCTGCTGAGCAAACTCATGCAGTCTCAGCAGGCAGGAGAAGGCGAGACCTTTGTGCCTCCTGACCAATTGCGGGAGACCTTTGCCGATTACCCGCAACTGCTCCAACACAGTGAAGCCCTCCTTGCGCGTTGTTCTTTTGAAGTTGACTTCAGTCAAAACCGGACCCGTCAGACCTATACCGGGGATCGCCACAGTGATATGGTGCTGCTGGAAAAGCTCGCCTATCAGGGGCTGGAAAAGCGCTATGGTCGGCACCATGCAGAAGCGCGCAAGCGGCTTGAAAGCGAGCTCGCCACCATCCACCAGTTGAATTTCAACGCATATTTTCTCATCACCTGGGACCTCATACGCTATAGTCAGACGCGAGGCTTCTTTCACGTGGGGCGAGGCAGCGGCGCCAACAGCATCACCGCCTATTGTCTTGAAATCACCGATGTGGACCCCATTGCCCTCAACCTCTACTTTGAGCGCTTCCTCAATCCCAAGCGGACCTCGCCCCCGGATTTTGACATTGACTACTCCTGGAAAGATCGGGATGAAGTGATTGACTACTTGCTCAAACGCTATCAGCAGAGCCATACGGCTATGATCGCGACCTATTCGACCTTTCAGTTACGAGCAGCGATTCGCGAACTAGGCAAAGTCTTTGGCCTCCCGAAAGGGGAGATCGATCAACTGATCCACCACCGCCACCAACCCGAAGCCGACCTGAGCCAGTTAGGCAGGCAAGTGCTACACTACGCCAAGTTGATTACAGGCTTTCCCAATCACCTGAGCATTCATGCCGGGGGCATCCTCATTGCGGAGGAGTCCATCCATGCCTATGCTGCTACCGACCTACCGCCCAAGGGCTTTCCCATCACCCACTTTGATATGTATACCGCGGAAGAGATCGGTCTGCATAAATTCGATGTGCTGAGTCAACGGGGACTGGGCCACATTCAGGATGCCTTGATCCTGATCCAGCAAAACCAAGGTAAGACGGTGGACATTCGGCAGGTAGCGGCTTTTCAACGTGATCCCAAGACCCGTGAACTCTTGGGCAAGGGGGAAACCATTGGTTGCTTTTACATCGAATCTCCCGCCATGCGTGGCCTGCTCCGCAAGTTGACATGCAATGACTATCTCACCCTGGTAGCTGCCAGTTCCATCATTCGGCCGGGGGTGGCCCGTTCGGGCATGATGCAGGCCTACATTCGCCGCCACAACGGGGAATCCTTCACCTACGCCCATCCTCGCATGCAAGAATTGCTGAGCGACACCTATGGCATCATGGTCTATCAGGAGGACGTGATCAAGGTCGTCCACGGCTATGCAGGATTGAGTTTGGCCGATGCTGATATGCTGCGGCGAGCCATGTCGGGCAAGTCGCGGGACAATAAAGAATTTCCCATCATTCGAGAGCGATTCCTGACTGCCTGTGCTGAGAAAGGCTATCCTGAAGCTACCAGCCAGGAAATCTGGCGACAGATCGAGAGTTTTGCGGGTTACTCCTTTTCCAAAGCGCATTCCGCCAGCTTTGCCGTGGAGAGCTTTCAGAGCCTCTACCTGCGGGCGCACTACCCGCTGGAGTTCATCACGGCGGTGATCAACAACTTTGGGGGCTTCTACGATACGGAGGTATATCTGCACGAGGCGCGCATGCTGGGAGCGGTGGTCCATGCGCCTTGTATGAACCACAGCACCTATCTGACCCGCCTCCGAGGCAACAACCTGTGGGTAGGCTTCATCCATCTCAAGCAATTGGAGCAACAGCTGGTTCAACAACTGGTGTCCGAGCGGCAGCAAAGGGGAGCATTCAGAGATCTGGCGGATCTGGCGCGCCGGGTATCACTGAGCATCGGGCAGATGCGCCTGCTGATTCGCATTGGAGCCTTGCGCTTTACGGGCAAAACCAAACCCCAACTGCTCTGGGAAATGCGGCTCCACCTCAAAAAGAGTGGGCAGCGCCAGCCGGAGGTGCTCTTTCGCCCCAGCAGCCAGACGTTTGAATTGCCCGAATTGACCCAGACTGCACTGGAAGATGCCTATGACGAAATCGAGCTGCTAGGCTTTCCCCTTTGCTCGCCTTTCTCGCTCATTCCTCCGATGCCTAAGGGAGCAGTTATCATCAAAGCCCGAGACATGCAGCAATACGTAGGACAAATGGTGTACATGCTCGGCTACTACGTCTGTGCCAAGACCACCGCCACAGTCCACGGAGACGCCATGCAGTTCGCCAACTTCGTGGATATAGATGGCACTCACTTCGACACGGTTCGCTTTCCCCAAGTCGTTCAAAGATATCCCTTCATTGATCGGGGGATCTATCTCCTTACCGGGCGGATCATGCTAGAGTTTGGGCATCCTTCTTTGGAGATGAGTGCGATGAAGAAGGTACTCTATCATTCTGATCCGCGCTTGACTGGTGATGAGAAAGGCAAATATGTGTCAAAGTAACCCATTAGTAGGCGTGACATCAAGAAGGCTACTGGGCACAGATACTGACAAAGATCAGTCTCTTAGGATAGGACAGCCTTTCGCTTTTCATCTGGATATAACTGAGGCGTGCCTGCTCAGTACGACTCAAAGCTACCCCAGTCAATATGTCTGGGGTAAATTCCCGAATTGGGAACAGGTGCAATCTTTAACCCTCCGTCAACAACTCCTCATAAGCCACAGCCTCCCAGTCCGAGACAGTCCGCGTTTCAGAAGAAAAGCCAATCCCTATGGCAATCACGGGCTTATCCGTTCCCAGGTAGGCAGAACCGTAGCGCTTGTTTCGGATCTGATCCAAGGCCGACTGAGCCGAATCGTCTAGCTTGAACTCCATCACGTAAATGTGATTTTTGGCGTATACGACGCTGTCCAGCCGACCTTTGGCAGTGCTTACTTCCGATTGGGTCAATAAACCCAGTCCCTGGAAAGTGAGGTGCAGGACTGCGTGGAAGAAGGCTTCTTGCTTCTCGATGAAAATTTGATGGGGAATGGTCGAAAAGAGGGTATCGATCAAGCCCATCAGTCGAGGCAGATCCTTGGCGTCCAGAGAGCGTTTGATGTTTCGATTGAGGGGACTGGTTTGCGTCTTACTATCGTGCCGAAAGGCCCCCATCAAATGCTGAATCATGGCGTCTCTCACCTCTCGGTTGGGATATTCCAGTTGATAGACCAAGAATTCCCGATCATAATCGGTGATCGTCAGATAGCCTGTTTGAAACATCAGCGCCCGCCAATCCAAGGTGTCGAGGGTATAGCTTTCAAAGGCAGATGCACCGACTTCGATTTGCGCCAGATCAAACGCAAACTCCTTTCGTAACTGCTTGATCAGGAAAGTAGGAGTTCCACTTTCCCACCAGTAATTGGCAAAGCGGGTAGAATCGAACAGATTCAATACGGAAAAAGGATTATACACTGGTGAGCCAATATTCCATTGGTATCCATTGTACCATCGTCGAATTTGGTCAGCCACTTCATCTGGTTTCACCTGATTCGCTGACGCCAGAGTCGGGTATTCTGAACCAAAGTATTGATCTAGCTCCTCAGGGGTGTATCCAGTGATGGTCGCATGTCGTGGATGAAGGGTTATATCCTGCAAATTATTCAAATCTGAGAAGAGCGAAACCTTGCTGAATTTGGATACCCCAGTGATCAGCAACATCCGTAAATAGGGGTCGCTGTCTTTGAGGATGGAGAAAAAATTCTTCAAAACCG
>JBCCCJ010000407.1:0-5662 GCA_039033615.1 Bacteroidota bacterium | reverse complement strand
GGGGCGGCTTGTGGCGTTGCATGGGGCTTCGGCGGTTTTTTGCATACTTTTTTGCTGACAAAAAAGTATGGCCCGCGGCAGGCGACACCAAGTTTGGATGAAAGAAGTGGAAAAGGTATTCAGAAAATGTCTAGGAGTATGCATTCAACTAATGAACCAACCCACCAATCAAGAGAAGACAGAAGTCAGAACGCGTTGCTGCCAGACTGTCAACCAAGGTTGATGAACCCTGAACCCCGACCCTTGTTCCCTGTTTTACTCCTACAACTCATAGAATTCTTCCCAGCCTTTTCTGGGGGGCGAACCAATCAGCATTTGATTGGCCAGTTCGTGGTTGGTGATCGTGTTCGTCTTGGGATCAAATTCCAGGCGGGCATTCAAGCGCTGGGCAATGGTGCCTAGGCAGAATACCTGGCTCAAGGGAGCTGAAATGGCAAAAGGAGAGCGAGTCTGCTCTTCTCCTCGGCAGGAAAGCGCAAAATTCTCGAAGTGATTGGAAGGGCTTTCTGGTACTTCTGGGAGAGAAGAGGCCATGTCGTTGGCGGCTTCTTCCGGGATGATGGAGAGGGTCGCGCTGTGGGTACCGCCTTTGAAGGTAAGGTCTTTGCCATAGATGATCTTGCCAGGATTCAATTTCCGCTTTTTGATGACTTGATCACTGGCGGCAGGAATGTCTTTCGCCAATTCAGAGGTGCCATAGCCTTCTGGTAATTTTGGGAGATTTTCCATGCCGTCATACCAGGTGATGGTGAGCGGAGGCATGGTTTCTCTGGCGGGAAACTTGAATTCGAGGGTGGTCGCTTGTGGATAAAAGAGCGAATTGTGCCCGGCGATGTGGCTGGGATTGATCTCGGTAGGCAGTCCCAATTCCAGGAATTCGTGCATGGTATCCATGATGTGGGCACCCCAATCCCCCAAGGCTCCCATCCCCAAGTCGTACCAGCAGCGCCATTGGCCATTGATGTAGTCTTTGTGGTATTCGTGGAATTCGGCGGTACCCAGCCAGGTATCCCAATCCAGGGTTTCTGGCAGAGGCTGACCTGCTGGAAATTCGCTCATGTTGGTGTCCCAGCCATGCCAGCGACGGCGACCATTCATGTGAGCGGTGATTTGCTCCACGTCCTTGATGATGCCTGCATCGACCCAAGCCTTGAACTGGAAATAGTTCTGGCCGGAGTGGCCTTGGTTGCCCATTTGGGTGACCACCTTGTATTTGTCGGCGGCTTGCATCAAGAGTTCGGCCTCCTGAAAAGTGCGGGAAAGGGGCTTCTCGACATAGACGTGTTTCCCCATCGACATCGCCAGCATACAAATCGGAAAGTGCGCAAAATCTGGCGTACCCACGCAGACCGCATCAATGTCCGAATCCATCTTGTCCAACATCTTCCGAAAATCCTGGAAGCGTGGCACATCTGGATAGGCTTCCAAATTTTTGAGGGTATGCTTGGCTCCCATATCGGTATCGCAGTGAGCGACATTATTCACCATGCCCGTACCCATGAAACTCCGATAAATTTGCCCGCCTCGGTTGCCGATGCCACAAAAAGCCATGTTGACCTTGTCATTGGGGGAAATCACCGCAGGTCGGATGACTTCTCCTGCCCGGTTTTTGAGGGCTGGCTTGGAGAAAATGACCGAACTGGGCAAGAGGGTAGCGGCCCCAAGGGCAGCGGTTCCTTTTTTGAGAAAATTTCGGCGGGAGGAATTGGGAGTAGTGTCAGGTTTCATGAGTAGCAGGAGTTGATGAGTGAATCAGAAGGTACACAGGATTCCTGGGGAAAGCAGCATATGGAAGCTGGCAAACGGTTGGGCAGGGATGTTTGACCAATGGAGAAAGCTCCAAAAGATTCCTGCTCTCACTCGTTTGCAACGGGTGAGAGAGAAGTGGCGGGGTTTGTAACTCCGATTGCTTGAGAAGTTGCAAACCTGATAAGAGAAGCCAGGGGTAACTCTATGTATTCCTCAATCACCCCTCCGGCAAAGGCACCTCCTCCTGCGTATCTTTTCTCACGGGCATCTGCGCATCTACCGACCGGAGAAAGTCAGCCAGTACCTTGGCGAGCCGTTGAGCGATTTGTGGCTGTTGATCAATCAGGTTGGTCGTTTCTCCCAGATCCTCCGCCAGATGGAACAACTCAAAGGATTGATCCACATGGTAATAGATCAATTTCCATTCTCCCTGACGCACCGCACTGTACGAGCCAATTCCCGGTCCAGTCGGCCCCCAGTGGTTGGGGTAATGCCAAAAGAACGCTCGATCTGGGTTCTCAGGGGCCTTAGCCTGAAGCAGGGGCAAAAAACTCTGCCCATCAATGGGTTGGACGGTCTGATAGTCTGCTACCCCCGCCATTTCCAGGATGCTGGGGAAAAAGTCCTCAATGATCAACGGATGCGGCTGGACGGAAGCAGCGGCCACAACTCCCGGCCACTTCACCAGCATGGGCACCCGAATGCCGCCCTCATGGATGGAGCCTTTGCCGCTGGACAAGGGGAGGTTGTGGGTATGGGGCTCGCCACCCCTGGCTACGGCACTCAAGCCTCCATTGTCGGACATAAACAGAATGATGGTTTCTTCCGCCAAGCCTTTCACATCCAGATAATCCATGACGTCGCCCAGGCTTTTGTCCATGCCTTCCACCAAGGCCGCATAGCGAGCTTCAACGCTGTCGATGCCCTGATCCAAATAGGCTTGCACAAAGCGATCATCCTGCTCAATGGGGGCGTGAACCGCATAGTGCGACAAATACAGAAAGAATGGTTGCTCTGCTGCAACTGTATCCAGGGCCGACAAGGTCTCCAAGGTCAAGGCCTCGGTGAGGAAGATGTCCTGCCCGTGGTATTTCTCCAGGCCCGGAATGTCCCAGATCGAATCCCCCCCGCGCCATTGGGCACTGAAATTGGTGCTGCCGTGATAGCCACCCGGCCCCCCTGCCGCATGCCCCGCAATGTTGACGTCAAAGCCGATGTGGATCGGATCAGCTGCCGGGGTACCGATGGCTCCAAAATGTGCTTTCCCCACGTGGATGGTGTGGTAGCCCGCTTGTTGCAAGAGTTTGGGCAGGGCATCTGCGTGTACCGATTGGGCTAAGCCGGGATCTGGACACAAGCCATTCACATTCCAGAGAGGAAATTCCAGGTTGGGATGGTTTTGCTCGGCCCATTGTTTGGCGTCTTTGCGCAGGGTCCAATTGGTGACCCGGTGGCGGGCCGCGTTCATCCCAGTCATGAGGCTGATGCGGGTGGGAGAACAAACGGGCGTGGCATACGCCTGGGTGAATTTCATCCCCTGGGCCGCCAATCGCTCCATATTGGGGGTGCGGTAGCGACGATTGAAAGGCGTTTCTTGCTCCCAAAACGGCACCGAAGTGTCTTGCCAACCCATATCATCCACGAGAAATAAGACAATGTTGGGCCGAGTAGGGGCTTGGGGATCGGGAGACGTTTGGCAGGAAAAACCGAATAAGGAGCCAAAGAATAGCCAGATCAGATAACCAGGAGAGAACACACGCAAAGCAGTCATAGGGGAGGAAAGGTTGGTAGAGCCCTGAAAATACCTTTTTTCAGATAAGGGTGTACCGCTAGCTACTCATGCGCCCACGCATTTGCCCCTTTCCGCTTCCTTTCCTACTTTTCCGAACAAGCATTGGAATAGAGAGTTCTGTGGTTGGATTTGAACGTACTGATTATGAAACTACTTTCCCTCCTTCTGTTTTCATTTCTCATTTGGCTAAGCCTTCCGCTCATGGGCCAGGATCGTGTCACCGGTAAAAGTTTTGCCACTCGCTCGGAAGTCATTGCCCAAAACGGCATGGCCGCTACCAGCCATCCCCTCGCAACGCAGGTTGCCTTGGACATTCTCAAATCTGGCGGCAATGCCATAGACGCCGCCATCGCCGCCAATGCGGCCATCGGACTCATGGAACCGACCGGCAACGGCATCGGTGGCGACTTATTTGCCATCGTTTGGGACGCCAAAACGGAGCAACTCTACGGCCTCAACGCTAGCGGTCGTTCCCCCAAGAGCCTGACCCTGGCCTATTTCAAAGAACAAGGCATGACCAGCATCCCAGCCCTCGGACCGCTACCGGTTTCGGTTCCCGGTGCGGTAGATGGCTGGTTTGAATTACATACAAAATTCGGCAAGACCCCCATGAGCGACATCCTGGCCCCAGCCATTGGTTATGCCGAAGGTGGTTTTCCAGTAACCGAATTGATTGCTTTCTATTTACAAGGTTCCTCCCGGCGCTTCCATGACTGGCCGAATTTCGCCGACACCTATATGCCCGGCGGAAAAGCGCTGGAAAAAGGACAAGTCTTCAAAAATCCTCGCTTAGGAGCCACCCTCCGAGCAATTGCAGAAGGAGGAAGAGAGGCCTTCTACCAAGGCGACATCGCCCGGAAGATTGACGCCCACATGAAAGAAATCGGGGGCTTTCTCTCCTATGAGGATCTGGCTAGTCATACCTCCGAATGGGTAGAGCCCGCCTCCGTCAACTATCGTGGCTACGACGTATGGGAATTGCCCCCCAACGGCCAAGGCATCGCTGCCCTGCAAATGCTCAACATCCTCGAAGGTTACGACCTCAAAAGCATGGGCTTTGGCTCGGCAGAATACATCCATACCTTTACCGAAGCCAAAAAATTGGCCTTCGAAGATCGCGCCAAATTCTATGCGGACATGGACTTCTATGACGTGCCCCTGGAGTGGTTGTTGTCAAAAGAGTATGCCCAAGAACGCCGCGAATTGATTCGCCCCAACCGAGCTGGACGCAGCTATCCCGCAGGCAAACTCAAAGATGGCGATACCATATACTTGACCGTCGCGGACAAAGATGGCAACATGGTTTCGCTGATTCAGAGCAACTATCGCGGCATGGGCTCAGGCGTCGTGCCTGGAGATTTGGGCTTCATGCTTCAAGATCGAGGAGAGTTGTTTTCCCTCGAAGAAGGCCACGCCAACGTCTATGAACCCGGCAAGCGCCCCTTTCACACCATCATTCCCGCGTTCATCACCAAAGATGGCAAGCCTTGGGTGAGCTTCGGCTTGATGGGAGGGGCAATGCAACCCCAGGGACATGCCCAGATCGTCATCAATCTCATTGATTTCGAAATGAACCTGCAAGAAGCAGGCGATGCGCCGCGTATCAATCACGGCGGTTCTTCTCAACCTACCGGAGAAGAGATGGCCGATGGCGGCAAACTCAACCTCGAATCGGGCATTGAGTATGAGACGATCCGGCAATTGATGAAGATGGGGCACAAAGTCAGCTTTGCTGTGGGCATCTACGGAGGCTACCAGGCCATTCTCTGGGATGAAGCCAAAGGTGTCTATTTTGGGGCGTCCGAAAGTCGAAAAGACGGGCAAGCCGCAGGATATTGAAGTGATTTTTGTCAATCATGATCGAGAAAAGCGGGAGTAAAAAAGAGATTCCGTATCTTAGCCCCGGAATTTGATTGCGCATGGAATTGACCCAAATCGCACCATTTGGCCTGCAGATTTTGGAACCGGTAACCAGCCTTACCGACCTTATTACGGCTTCTGTCTGTTACTTTGCTTATTTTCAGTTGAGTAAGGAACAACGCAGTGAGCCGGAACATAGGTTTTTTCGGGCCTATCTGTTAAGCCACGAGCGCGGCCTCGCGGGGCTCATCTGGGACCTCG
>JBCCCJ010000406.1:0-5674 GCA_039033615.1 Bacteroidota bacterium | reverse complement strand
TGTGGAAACTGTTGGCATTGGCCAATCGGAAACCGCCGTGGCCGACATGGTGGATGTTTTCGTCGTGCTGATGCTGCCAGGCGCGGGCGATGAACTGCAAGGCATCAAGAAGGGTGTCCATCCAGGGCTTCCCGAAATGGTCCATAAAAGCAAGAGGCATATTTGGCGGTGTAGGACATGATGCCCGTATTCACCAGGCCTGCTTGTTCCAGTGCCTGCCGCATGGCTCCGATTCGACCATCCATCATATCAGAAGGCGCCACAAATTGCGCCCCAGCTTGGGCATGACTCACCGCCATCTGAGCGAGGACAGCGGTGGTTTCATCATTGACGATTTGACCATCCCTGACTATGCCATCATGCCCATATTCAGAATACGGGTCTAGCGCAACATCTGTCATGACGATGAGTTCGGGGAAGCGCTCCCGGATGAAGCGAATGCTGCGCTGCATCAGTCCATCCGCCCGCAAGGCTTCGGTTCCCTGATTGTCCTTGCGGTCGTCAGGCACCTTCACAAATAACAAGACCGACCGAATGCCCAAGGCGACCAATTCCGCCAATTCTGCCGCTAGCAAATCGAGGGTGAATCGGTAATAGCCGGGCATAGAAGGAATTTCTACTTGTTGGCCGTTCCCTCCCATGATGAACAGCGGCACCAGAAAATCAGTCGGGCGAAGGTGGTGCTCCTGAACCAAGGCACGAATCGCTGCGGAATGTCGCAAGCGTCGGGGGCGAGAAAATTGCATAGTAAATCAGTTTTAAACGGAGGTAGGAGAAGCGAGACTGGCCCAATCTCTGGGTTGAAGGTATTCCAGCAATTCCGCTTCTCGGCTACCAGGAGCGGGATGGTGATTGTATTCCCAGCGAACCGTTGCTGGGAGGCTCATCAAAATGGATTCGATGCGACCATTAGAACGAAGCCCAAAGAGGGTGCCTTTGTCGTGGATCAAGTTGAATTCCACGTAGCGACCTCGCCGGATTTCCTGCCAATGCTTTTCTGCTTCTCCGTAGGGTTCTTGCTTTCTTTTGGCGGCAATGGGTCGATACCCTTCGAGGAAGGCTTCGCCCATTTGCTGGACGTATTCCTGCCATTGGTCGATGGACAAGCCTTGTTTCCCTTCGCGCAGGTAATCGTAAAATAGGCCGCCAATGCCTCGGGCTTCTTTTCGATGGTGGTTGAAGAAGTAGTCATCACAAGCCGTTTTGAACAGAGGATATAGAGGTTCCCCAAAAGGATCACTGACTCGCTTCAAGACTTGATGGAAGTGAATCGCATCTTCTGGCCACACATAATAGGGCGTCAGGTCAGCCCCCCCACCAAACCAAGTATCCGCCACTTCCCCCGCCTCGTTGTACAGCTCGAAAAAGCGATAGTTGGCGTGGACCGTGGGCACCATGGGATTCACGGGATGCAGCACCAGCGAAAGACCACAAGCATAGAATTGGCCATGGTTGACGTTCAATTGTTGTTGCAAAGACTCCGGCAAAACGCCATGCACCATAGAGATGTTCACGCCGCCTTTTTCGATCAGGTTCCCATCCTTGATGATGCGCGTCCTGCCCCCTCCCCCACCAGAGCGTTCCCATGTGTCTTCTTGGAAGACTGCCCTGCCGTCTTCGGCTTCGATCCCAGCACAGATGGTTTCCTGTAGCTCCTGGATATATTGGGTAAAGGTTTCTTTTCTGCTCATCATCCGTAGCTTTTAATGGTTTCTACAAATGCCTTGGCGTGATCGACCGGAATGTTGGGGAGAATGCCATGTCCGAGGTTGGCGATATATCTCTGGGTTCCAAATTCCTGGATCATTTGCTTGGCGAGGCGTTCGATTTCCGGGATAGGAGAAAGCAAACGACTGGGATCAAAATTGCCTTGTAGGGTAAGGTTGGCACCAGCCAATTCGCGGGCGACCGAAGGCGCAGTTTGCCAATCTACCCCCAAGCCAGAAGCTGCGGTTTGGGCCATGGCTTCGAAGGCAAAATTGCAACCCTTGGCATACAGGATCACGGGGGCTCCCTCAATTGCAGCGGCGATTTGTTCCAAATAAGGCAAAGAATAGATGCCAAAGTCGGCGGGACTCAAAATGCCTCCCCAGGAGTCAAATACCTGCACCACATCCGCTCCGGCTTCTACCTGCGCTTGTAGGTACTGGATGCTGGCGTCAGTGAGCTTTTGGAGCATTCTGGCAGTCGCTGCCGGATGGGTAAACGCAAAAGCCTTGGCTTTGGCAAAGTTCTTGGAACCTTGGCCTTCCACCATGTAACAGAAGACCGTCCAGGGTGAACCTACAAAACCAATCAACGGTACCCTTCCGGCGAGGGTTTGGCGAGTCAATCGCAGGGCGTCCATCACGTAATGTAGGCGATCAGCCACATCTCCAACTTCGATCGCGTCGATCTGAGCGGGATCTACAATCGGCTGCGGCAGACGAGGTCCTTCGCCCGGATTCATGGTGACCGGAAAGCCCAACGCCTGACATACCACCAAAATGTCGGAAAAGATGATGGCCGCATCTACCCCGATCTGGTCAATCGGCATGACCGTGATCTCAGTCGCCAATTCGGGGGTTTCCACCCGTTCGAAGAAGGTATATTTCGCCTTCAGTTTCATATAGTCAGGCAAATATCTTCCCGCCTGTCGCATCATCCACACCGGAGGGCGCGGGACCTGTTCGCCCCGCAGCGCCTTCAACAATAGACTGTTGTGGGTTTCCTGAGTATAGGGCTTGTTTTCGGAGGAAGTGGTAGCTAGACCCATACGGTTATTTGGTTTTGGAATTCGTACATGCAAATTGAATCACAGCCAAGAGGCTGTCGGGAGTAGGATGGGCGGCGGTAATGACGTCCGTGATCCCCGCTTGTTTCAAGGTTTGGGCAGTTCTGGGACCAATCGAAAACGCGAGTTTCCCACTCGGCCAGGGATTGGTGCGGAGATAGGTTTCGACCGCAGAAGGGCTGTAAAAAATCATGCCCGCCGCATCGCCCCAGTTGATGGGCTGAGGCTGCGCCTGGGTTTCATAGACATAGGTTTCCTGCACCTGAAACCCCGCTTTGGTCAGGATTTTTGGCAATTCTGGTCGCCGGGTAGGTTTGCAAAAATATCGGACTGCTTGAGGTTCCTGGGTGTGGACGATGTGTTCGGCCAATGCCTGAGCATGAGGTGCGGTCAATTGAGGGGGAGCGTCTTGTTGATTCAGCAAGCCACTGGTAGCCGGAGCGATGGCCGCAATGGTTCTTTCACGGAGAAAATCTAAGGGTCGGATTCCAGCCTTGTTCCATAAAGCCCGAATGGCATGCTGACTGGTGAATACCACCAGTGATTCTGCTGCGACTTCTGGCAATGGAAAGGGGAGCTGATTCACTTTTAGCAGCGAATATCCCCTCAAGCGGATGCCCTTTGCTGCCCACCATGCCTGCTGGTCCGATGAACAGGACCGGGAACTGATCAATTCCAACTCAGGACTCATAGCGAATGGCTTGTAACATTTCTTTGGCGCCTCTGGCCCGCAGTTCCTCGGCACAACTGGCCCCGAATCGCTCATACTGGGCGGTGTGCCCTTCCCAACTTTCGCTGAGGCGGACCTTACCATCCAAGGAAAGAACAGCCCCTGTCAATTGAAGCTTTTCTCCTGCTACCTGAGCGTAGGCTCCGACCGGAGCAGAACAACCCGCTTCCAATTGGTTGAGGAATTGCCGCTCTACCCAGGCCGCCTGAAAGGTGGGCACATGATTGAACTGCGCTAGCAATTCTCGCAAATCGGTTTGTTTCTTCCGACATACCACGCCTACGACCCCTTGCGCGGGGGCGGGGAGCATCCAATCCAGCACTTCATAGGAATGGGATTGCTCGATCTTCAGTCGAATCAAGGCCGCTTCGGCCATGATGATGCCATCCCATTGGTTGTCAATCAGCTTTTGCAGGCGGGTCTGGATATTTCCTCTCAGCCCTGCAAATTCGGTGTTGGGATGGCGATGCAACCACTCGGCTTTCCGACGAAGGCTACCCGTAGCGATCTGCCATGAGCCATTTTCCCCAGAATCAGCAGCAGGTTTCACCCACACATCCCGATGCGGTCCACGAGGCAATACGGCCGCCAAGACCAAGCCTTCTGCCAATTGCGTTGGCACGTCTTTCATAGAGTGGACCGCTACATCCACTTGCTTGCTCAACAGCGCCGTATCCAGGCTGCGGGTAAAAACCCCCGTTACCCCATAGGCATAGATGGGCTGGATCTGTTCCTTGTCCCCAAAACTTTGAATGGGACACAGTTCGGTTTCTTTTCCAAGGAGGGAGAGTTGTTCGCTTACTTGCCGTGCTTGCCAGAGCGCCAGTTCGCTTCCCCTCGTTCCAATTCGAATCATGCGACGTGCTCTCTTAGTTTTTGGTGAACGCTTTGCAATTCCTCTCCAAGTTCCTGGTGGTAATCGTTGATGAAACCTGCGAGCTTGGCCGTGAGGGTAGAAATCAATTGATTCCCGACAAATTCTGCGGCTGCGACATCGGCCTCCGGGTGTTTTTGCTGATATTTTTCCAGCTCTGCCTGTTGGACTTGGCTGAGTTCTGCTTTGAGTAAGCCAATCAAGGGACTCAGGCGCTTTTTGTCCAACCAGTTCAAAAAGCTCCTCACTTCTTCCTGGACGATTGCCTCTGCTTTGGGTACCGCAATTTTCCGGACCACCAGAGATTCGTCCGTCAATTTGCTGAGATGGTCGATGTCCAGGCGATATTTGTTGGCTTGTTCTCCGATCGCTGGGTCGATGTTTGCTGGGACCGAGAGATCAAGGAACAGCTGTTTGTGAGCCCCAGAAATCATTTCCCGCTCCACCACCGGACTGGCAGCAGCGGTAGCAACCAGCACCACCTCTGCCGATGCAAGCAATTCTGCCCGCGCTTCCCAAGCTGCCATTTCGAGCGCTCCCTTTACTTTCTCGACCAAAGCGAGCGCCTTTTCGGGTCGGCGATTGCTGACCGTCACCTGGGCGTCGGGGAGGTATTTCAAGGCATGCAAACAACAAGTCTTGCCAATTTCCCCTAGTCCCAGGATGGCAACCCGTGGCCGCTTCACCTGATGATCATCGCACCAAACCTGAATGGCCTTGATCGCGGAATAGGCAATGGTGGCTGAACCTTTACACAAATCTGTTTGATTCTTTACCTGCCGACTGGTGTAGATCGCGACGTTCATCCATCGTTCTAAGAGCGGATGATCTAGGCCTGCTTCCTGGCTCATTTGCCAGGCTTGCTTGACCTGATTGATGATCTGCAAATCCCCCAAAATCATGGAGTCCAGACCTGAACCCACTCGAATCAGGTGTCCAATGGCGGCTTCTCCGGCTTTGGTCCACACATGCGCTTGTGCCAAGACTTGATCGGCTTCACAATAGGCCAGCAGCAAATCAATCAACACGGATTCTGGTACGTCCATGGCGTACAACTCCGTTCGGTTGCAAGTAGAAAGTACCATCAAGCCCTGAATTCCGGTTCTTCTGGCTTCTGTAAGGAGGGACCGCTGGGCCTTGGGATTGAGCGCAAAAGCGGCTCTTTCATCGAGGGAAGAGGTTTGATGACTGATCCCAATGGCACGAAAAGATTCTGTCATGGCGACTGCCGCAGGTTTCTGTATTGGTTGAGAGGCACCAGTTAGTTGGACAATTTTCATTACAATGATAGGGATTG
>JBCCCJ010000405.1:0-5679 GCA_039033615.1 Bacteroidota bacterium | reverse complement strand
CCCTCACAGTCGAGCCCCGCACAATCAATTGTGTAGGTAAAATTTTGAAGCTCGTCGCCGTAGCCGGGTCTTCCATTTGCTGGAGTAGCATGTGCGCCGCAACCTGCCCCATTTTGTACGCTGGCTGCGCAACCGTGGTGAGTCCCGGCGAAATCAAAGCCGCATAAGGCTCGTCATTGAAACCCAAGACGGCCACTTCTTCGGGAACCCGCAGCCCAGAGTGTCGAATCGCCGCCAAGGCACCGATGCCGATGCGGTCATTGATGGTGAAGATCGCATCCGGGCGAGGCCGCAGCCGCAACAGGGTTTGGGCCGCCCCAAATCCCATGTCTACCGAAAAGTCCGTATGTTGGATCAGGTCAGGATCAGTAGACAGACCCGCTGCTTGCAAGGCACGGAGGTAGCCTTTTCGGCGCGCGTGGCAAATGGGCATCTTGGCTGGTCCCATCAGAAAAGCGATCCGTCGCCGACCAATCTCAATCAAGTGCCGAATTCCCGCTTCTGCGGCTGCCTCATTGTCGATCATGACTTTGGGAATCTTGGGAATGTTGAAGCCCCGATCAAACAGCACCAGCGGCGTCCCCTCTGCCTGGATGTTGTACCAGTGAGTCAAATCTTTGGCCTCCCCAGAAACAGAAGCAATAATGCCCGCTACCTGATTCGCCAGCAAGTTCTCACAATGCAAGGCTTCTTGTTTCCAGGATTCGTGGGTCTGCGATATCTGGAGTTGAAAGCCCTT
Organism: Bacteroidota bacterium; assembly: GCA_039033615.1. GTDB lineage: Bacteria > Bacteroidota > Bacteroidia > J057 > J057 > JBCCCJ01. Next base: position 4,940 of record JBCCCJ010000405.1, on the reverse strand, counting down.
TTCCACCAACACTTCTTCTATGCCTCGAATGACCTCAGAATTGAAATAGTAGGAAATCTCTGGTACGACGATGCCGATGGATCGACTCTGACGCGTGATCAGGCGCTGCGCAAGACGATTGGGGCGATAATTCCAATCCTTAGCCAATTGCTGCACCGCGAGTTTGGTCGCCGGGCTGATTTGATGACTGTCCTGCAAGGCCCGCGAGACAGTCGAAGGAGATACGTTGAGCTCCTGGGCTAGGTCCTTGATCGTAACCGTTTTCTTGGGCCTCATTTTTGCCAAGGTTTGCGTAGAAATTAGCAGTTTCCTTTCCTTTAATCAAAAAATCCAGGAAAATTAGAAATCATCCTACTCGCCTCTCAATTGGACTCTCTATGCAAAAGCTCCGCTTTGCCGTAATCGGTTGTGGTTTCTGGTCCCAATTTCAGATTGCTGCCTGGCATGAATTTTCTGATTCGGTAAAATTGGTCGCCGTCTGTGATCGCGACCTTGCTAAAGCCCAGGAGCGAGCCGCTGCTTTTGGAGGCGTTTCCGTCTATGCTGACGCGAAGCAGATGCTAGCCAACGAACGCTTGGATTTTGTCGATGTGATCACCGACGTGGATACCCACAGCCATTTTGTGCACCTCGCCGCCGATCACGGGCTAGATGTCATTTGCCAAAAACCGATGGCTCCCACCTTACAAGAAGCTGCAAAGATGGTGGCTTATGCAGAAGAAAAAGGCGTTCAATTTCTCGTCCACGAAAATTTTCGCTGGCAAACGCCTTTGAGACGCTTCAAAGAATTGCTAGCTCAGGGAACCATCGGCGACCCTTTCAAAGGAAGACTGAGCTTTTGCTCTCATTTCCCGGTCTTCCGCATGCAGCCGTTTTTGGCAGAATTAGAGCAGTTCATTCTGACCGATATCGGCGCTCACCTCCTCGACATGGCCCGCTTTCTTTTTGGAGAAGCCCGCTCCCTCCGCTGCCTCACCCAGCGAGTCAATCCCGACATCCGAGGTGAGGACGTTGCCAATGTGTTCATGGAAATGGAGTCCGGCCTGCATTGCTACGTTGAAATGTCCTACGCCTCTCAACTCGAACGAGAAGCCTTTCCTCGCACCTTGATCGAGGTCGAAGGCACCCAAGGTTCCCTGGGGCTAGAATTAGATGACGTCGTTCGAATCACCAACCAAGTGGGCACCCTACGTGAAAAAGTGATTCCCACCCACTACGACTGGGCCGATCCAGATTATGCGTTGATCCACTCCAGCATCGTGGCCTGCAACGAAGATTTGCTCCAAGCCCTGCGAGGCTCCCGGCAAGCCGAAACCCACGGAGCCGACAACCTCCGCACAGTCCAACTGCTGTTTGATGCCTATACCTCTGCCGACACAAATACCCTGATTACCTACTGATATGAGTGATCGCCCCATTCAAGCGACCTATTTGATTGAAACCGCGTTTCCGCTGGAACAAGCCGCCAACATGATGGCCGGGGAGCAATCCTCTGGCACCTTTGTCAAGACACCTGGCGAAACCCCCGAACTGCAAGCCAATCATGGCGCCACAGTCTTGGAGATTGAGCCATTGGGACCAGTCGAAGCCCCTACCCTTCCCGGCAGCAAACGCCCTGCCGATGGGAATCTCCAGTACCAACGTGCTCAGGTACGCCTCGGCTGGCCTGTAGAAAATGTGGGCCATAACCTCGCCAACCTCGGGGCCACGCTCGCAGGCAACCTCTTTGAGTTGGGGCCATTTTCCGGCCTCAAACTGCTGGATTTTGAGCTACCCGACTCCTTTGCGGAGCGCTATACCGGGCCTACTTTCGGAGTGGCAGGTACCCGCCGCTTGACTCAGGTCGAAGGTCGTCCCATCATCGGCACCATCATCAAGCCCAGCGTCGGCCTGTCGCCCGCAGTCACCGCTCAACAGGTAGAGACCCTGATCGAAGCGGGCCTGGACTTCCTGAAAGACGATGAACTCATGGGCGATTCCCCCCATTCGCCCTTCGAAGCGCGGGTGGATGCAGTCATGGAGGTGATCAATCGCTTTGCCGATCGTACGGGCAAGAAGCCCATGTTTGCCTTCAACTTGAGCGGCGAACTAGAGGATATGTACCGTCGCCACGACTACCTGGTAGCGGCAGGCGGCACCTGCGCCATGATCAACCTCAATTGGGTCGGCTTCACCGCCGGTCGGGCCTTCCGCCAGCATTGTCAATTGCCGATTCATGGCCACCGCAATGGCTGGGGCATGTTCAGCCGCAGTCCGGTGCTGGGGATGGAGTTTGCTGCCTACCAGAAGTTTTGGCGCATGGTGGGCGTGGATCAGATCCACGTCAACGGCCTCAGAAATAAATTTTGCGAAACGGATGAATCCGTGATTCGCTCCATCCGCGCTTGCCAAGCGGACTTCATCGGACTGAGCAGTCCAATCCCGGTCGTCTCTTCCGGTCAGTGGGCCGGGCAAGCGCCTGATACCTATGCGGTCGCCCAGGGGACTGACTTGATGTACCTCTGTGGGGGGGGCATCGTGGGGCATCCGATGGGCATCACGGCTGGGGTACTGAGTTTGCTGCAAGCCTGGGAAGCGGCCATGGAGGGAACTGAACTGATCGACAAAGCGAAAGAACACCCCGAATTGGCTGCTGCACTAGAATTTTACGGCAAGAGACGATGAACGCTTCCGAAACAGACCTATTGCTCTCCTTCTACGGAGACGACTTCACGGGCTCCACCGACGTGATGGAATCCCTGGCCTTGAATGGAATTCCCACGGCCCTATTTTTGGTGCCCCCAGATGCGGAACGCCTGAAACGCTTTCAATTGAAGCGAAAAGTAGGGGGGGAACAACTGGCAGCCTTTGGGGTGGCGGGGATTGCGCGCAGTCTGCCCCCAGCAGAGATGGAGCCGGAGCTGGAACGGGTCTTTGCGGCCATTGCGCAGGTGCCCAGTCGCTTTTTTCATTACAAAGTCTGCTCGACCCTGGATTCTTCCCCCGAGGTCGGCAACATCGGTCTGGCCATGACGGTGGCCCAACGGCATTTCCCGTCGGCCTACATTCCCTTTGTGGTGGGTGCACCTTTCCTGAATCGCTTTGTAGTATTTGGGAATCTGTTTGCCAGGATTGGCAGCGAGACCTTCCGCCTGGACCGGCATCCAGTGATGGCGCATCATCCAGTTACGCCCATGCGGGAGAGCGATGTAGGTCGCCACCTCGCCGCCCAAAGTGAGCGTGGATTCGTAAATTTTGATTTGCACGCGATGGATCTGCCGAAAGAAGCGCGCTTGCGAGCTTTTCAGGAGCAATTGCCGACTGAAGGAGAATTGGTGATTTTCGACACCCTCTACGATGAGCAACTGGCCCAAGTAGGCGAATTGATCTACCAGCATCCCAGTGCCCAGCCCCAATTGCTGGCGGGTTCTTCCGGGGTGAGTTTTGCCTTGGCTCGCTATCTCCAAGCCGCTGGCACAGTCGCCACCCCGGCCCAGGTAGAATATGCCCAGCCTGCCGATCAGATGCTGGCAGTGGCGGGGAGTTGCTCCCCCGTAACGGATCGGCAGATCGCTCATGTCCTGCAATTGGGCTTCGCGGATCTCCCGCTACAGGTGGACCAACTGCTGGATGCTTCCGCAGCGGAAAGCGAAATTCAGCGCGTTTTGGCCGCTGCCCTGGCCGCCATTTCGGCAGGCAAAAGCCCCATGATCTACTCGGCACGGGGTCCACAGGACCCCAGCATCCAACAGATGCAGGGCCAGCTGGGGATATCAGGAGCAGGCAAACGCATTGGGGAAGCCTTGGGGCGTCTCACTCGGAGCTTGCTGGAACAGAGCAATCTCCGACGGGTCATGGTCGCGGGAGGAGATACTTCCGGTGCGGTTGCCAGAGCCTTGGAAATTGTGGCTTTGGAAACGGTATGCCCCATTGCTCCCGGCTCCCCGCTTTGTTTGGCGCATTCCCAACTCGCCACTTTTGACGGGCTGGAAATCTCCCTCAAAGGCGGGCAAGTCGGCAAAGACGATTATTTTGAGGCCATCCTGCAAGGGAGGCCCTTGTCATAACTTAGTGAGACTCAAAAAATAACTTGGACCTTTTCACTTGTTCTTTCGTCCCAGTTCTTCGTCAAGGCTCAGCTTTGGGTCCCTGTTTCCCAAAGTTTCGCGCCTTGGCCCGCCAAAGTCGGTTTTCCTTCCTCGACCTGAAACGAAATAACCGCGCGAAAAGAGGAAGTTATTTTTCAAGTATCACTTAGCTGGTGGCACGCCGCTAGCTCCCTTCTTCTTCAACGAATCACCCTTCAACTCTCGCTTATGAAACGTGTATGCCTGGTCGGCGCAGGTGGCAAAATGGGCCTTCGCCTGACCGACAACCTCAAAGACTCCGGATACGAGATGTCCTATCTGGAAATCAACCCCATCAACCTGGAGAAAATCCAGGCCAAAGGGGTAACCATCTCTCAGGCGGAAGAAGCCGTACCGGAAGCCGATTTTGTGGTCTTTGCGGTGCCGGACGTAGCCATCAAAAGTGTCACCGCCCAATTGGTGCCGATGATGAAATCCGGCGCAATGGGAGTCTGCCTGGACCCAGCGGCTCCCTTGGCGGGCCATCTTCATGCCCGAGAGGACGTCACTTATTTTGCTTCTCACCCTTCCCATCCCTCCGTCTTCAACTGGGAACCAGAGCAGCAGGCCCACTTCGATTACTTTGGGGGGATTGCGGCTCGTCAGAGCATCGTGTGTGCGCTGATCCAGGGGCCAGAGGCCGACTACGCTATCGGGGAGGCCCTCGCCAAGGTCATCTACCAACCGGTGACGGTTTCTCATCGCATCACCATCGAGCAGATGGGCATTCTGGAGCCAGCCTTGTCCGAGACCTTTGGGGCGGCCATCATCACCGTGATGAAGGAAGGGGTGGACCGAGTCGTCGAATTGGGCGTCCCGAAAGAGGCCGCCTAT
>JBCCCJ010000404.1:0-5683 GCA_039033615.1 Bacteroidota bacterium | reverse complement strand
AGGATATCCTCAATCATGAGTTGTATGCTCATACAGATGCAGAAACCATCGACATGATGATAGATGCAGCCAAGCAAATGGCTGATCAGTATTTGTTTCCTCATTATGAGGGGATGGATCGTGCCGAACCTGACTTGGTAGATGGAACCATTTCGGTACATGAAAGTGTGCATCCCTTTATAAAGGCGATGGGAGAATCCGGTTGGATGTCTGCCATGGCACCGATGGAACTAGGCGGAATGCAGATGCCGCAGATGTTAGGCATTGTGGCTGGCTTCATTTTTTCTGCTGCGAACAATGGGGCGCTCGGATTTACGGGTTTGACTTCTGCCGCCGCCAATTTGTTGGTGAGCTTTGGCTCCGAAGAACAACAGCAAACCTATCTGCCCAAAATGTTTGGCGGGGAATGGCAAGGCACCATGGCCTTGACCGAACCTCAGGCTGGAAGCTCTTTGTCAGACATTACGACTACCGCCGTTCCGCAAGCAGATGGTACCTACAAAATCAAAGGCCAAAAAATCTATATCTCATCTGGCGATTACCAGGGCGTGAAGAACGTGGTCCACATGTTGTTGGCCCGGATCGAAGGAGCGCCCAAAGGAACCAAGGGAATTTCTCTGTTTGTGGTTCCCAAATTGCGAATCGAAGAAGGGGGCGAATTGGTGAATAACGACGTGACTACCGCTGGGGTCTATCACAAATTGGGACAGAGAGGAACGCCCGCTACTCACCTGATGTATGGGGAGAAAGATGACTGTGTTGGCTACCTGGTTGGGGAAGCCAATAAGGGACTGAACTATATGTTCCAAATGATGAACGAAGCCCGGATCATGGTGGGCCTGGGGGCTTGTTCGATCATGTCCGCTGCTTACTATGCTTCTTTGCAATATGCGAAGGAGCGTCCACAAGGTCGCCGCTGGTCATCCGGGGAGCGCAATCTCGAAGAACCGCAAACTCCGATCATCAATCACGCCGATGTCAAGCGGATGTTGTTGCTTCAGAAAGCACACATGGAGGGCGGTCTATCCCTGGTGATGCAGGCAGGGGTGTACGCAGATTTTTTGCATGCGGTAGAAGGAGAAGAAAAAGAGAAGTATCAACTGTTGCTAGACATTCTGACACCAGTTGTGAAAACCTATCCATCTGAAATGGGGATTGTCTCCGTGAGTAATGGCCTGCAGATTTTGGGCGGCGGTGGTTTTTGCAAAGACTTCCCGCTGGAAAATTATTACCGGGACATTCGGATCTACCCGATCTATGAAGGGACCACCGGTATCCAGAGCATGGATTTGTTGGGTCGGAAAATCGTGATGAAAAATGGCAAGGCCATGCAGTTGCTCATGGCGGAAATCCAACAGACCATGGATGCGGCCAGCACCTATGAAGACCTGCGTCCTTATGTCAATATTCTGAAAGAGAAATTGCAAGTCATTCAGCAGGTGTCGATGCACTTGGTCGGCTTCGCGATGAAAGGACAAATCGAACGCTACCTGTCTGATGCAACCTTATATATGGAGTTGTTTGGAATCGTGTTGGTGGCATGGCAGTGGTTGGCTCAAGCTCAGGTCGCGAAAGAAGCCTTGTTAACCAAGAGTCCAAATGGAGATGAGCGCGATTTTTATCTCTCCAAAGTGCACACGATGAAGTTCTACTTTCATTATGAAGTGCCCAAAACTTTGGGACTTGCCGCTCGATTGATGGACGGTGAGGTCTTGACGCTAGAGGTCGAAGAAGCCTTGGTCTGCTAGGCCTTCGCATATCGCAAACGAATCAACTCCTGGTTGCGAAAGCGATCAGGAGTTTTTTGATGCAGCGATTTGCGCCTAGGCATCGTCTGTTAAGCAGGAGCATGTTCCGGGTTCAACAGAATGCATTTGATTTCTTTGGCTGGGATTTGTTTATTGATCGCGCACGATACTCACACCAAACCGATTTCTATCGATTCGAGCCTCTACCCCTGTTGTACCTGAGTCCCACACTCTCAAGGCCTTCTCATTATGAGGCAATCGTGCATATATATGGTGGTATGGTGTGCTGCTATTTTTCCAACCGTTTTATTGGGGCAACTCTCTCTGAGTGTCAGCGCAGGCTTGGCGGGGGAAGTCGGCGAACCCGCCCCTACCCTACCCAGCCGCGAACCCGGCCCCTACACCGTGGCGAAAGATGCCGCCAATGCATTTGATGAAGCATTCGGGGCTGGAGTTAATACCCACCTTCGCTTGAACTATGCATTCTCCCGCCACCTGGCCGCGGATCTTGACCTGTCCATTTTTTCGAGTCTCTCCCAAAGTCGCAAGACTGAATTGAATGGAGAAGTAGAGATGAAAACCCAGCTGAATTCTCCCCGCTTATTGGTCAATCCTGGAATCAGCTTATCCACTGGCTGGCGGGTATTTGCACCTTATCTCCGCTTGGGGGTATTACTTCCTGGATATCAACCCATTCGCATTCAGCGGGAAATCAGATCCGATACAGATCTCTGGGTTCGCGATGTACGAATCAATAGCCAAACCACCTTTGGGGTCAGCGGCAGCCTCGGATTTACCTATCAAGTAGGGGATCGGATTCGTTTATTTTATGAAATGGAATTGAGGAACCATTCTGCCAGACTGAAAAAAGCGGAGGTATTGACCTATCAACACAATGAGATGGAATTGCTGCCAGAATTGATTCCCTATCAACGGCAGGCAGAATTTTTCCGGGAATTGCCAGTAGATGCTAATCAAGCCAGTTCCCCCAACTTCGATCCCAATCGTCCGGAACAGCTACGGACAAGAGACAAAAGTTTGCGGCAAATGACTTCAAATTTGGGCATCATCATCAGATTGAATTGACCATGCAAGTTGGACTCCGGTTTGGATGGTGGCTGATCCTTAGAGGCTGCTGGGGTTTTGAAATTTCGTGTCCAAACGCAAGGTTTTGGGATTCTGACAAGGCAATTTGACGAAGAATAAGCGAGTGGAACATCCCGACTCTCGGGGCTATTATGAGGAAAAAGTGCGCCGATCAGGTTCTCGAAGCCGGAGATTTCCAAGGAAATTAGCGTTCCAAGCCTGGTCGTAACTCTACTCTTCTTCCCGCACCAATTGCCACCGGACGAGGATGCGCTGTTCTGAGGAATCGCGACTCAAAGAATTCCATACCCCGAAGCGTTCCTCTGCTTGCCAAACTTGGCGATTGCGTTGGTTCTCGAATACCTTGAATCGAAAGGCAGTCTGACCGGCAAAGATGGGATCGGAAAACTGGACGTACATGATGTCATCGTCTGATTCGTACGACCAAGCGAAATCTTGCAAAATTGAATCTGGAAAAATCCATTGTCCGGTTCCCGCACCTAAGAAATTCAGGATGCCTTCCTGACTTTCATCTCGGCTGGAAATAAACGTTTCATCCAGGTAATTTTCATATACGGCCCGTTGGACTTCCCACAATCCATCCTGGCGGAGGAGGACTCGATCAACCGGGGCTTCGCAACTTCCCAATAGGATTCCTAGGAGGAGGAACCCAGCAAACATCAACAATGAACTTCTCATGATTCAAGCGTTTTTTCAAAAACTCCAATGAAACGTAGGTAACAGCTGGGATCTACTTCCTGGAAATTTTCCACCCGATAGAGCTCCAATCGCAAGCTAGGGGCTTGATTGAGCACTCGTTCGCGAAGTGCGATCGGGTCATAATGACGAGAGAAGTATTGTTTCCAACTGCAATATCGAAGCTGGGCCCGTGGATCCACGTCGGGCCGATGGCCTTTCAACCAATTGAAAGCCGGATCGACGTGGATGGTGTAGGTATTGGCAAGATAAAATGGAAGGATGATCGCTCGACCACCTGGTTTGAGGACGCGTTCCAATTCTTGGAAAAAGCGCGTATCACTGTTTCCTTCGAAATGCTCCAACGAACAATGCAAGGTAACCGCATCTACGCTAGCGTCGGGTAGGTGTAATTCATGCGCCCACCCTCCGATTCTCCGGCCATGAATGCCTGCCGGATAAATGAGGTCTTGTTGGTAGGTGGTTTGAAGCGGGAAAAACTCCTTCACCAATTCTGAAAACGGAGAAGTACAAGCAGCGATATCTACCAAGACACAATCTTCTCCCCACTTGATGAAGTCGGTGGAGACATAGTGCTCCAAGGTTTTTTCGGTGAAATTGGCGTGCGGATCTTTGCCCCCTCCGTAATAGGAATCGGGATAATTGGCCCGCTGAAGATACGTCCGATAGCCCTCGACACCTATTCGATATGGCTGAACCGAAATTCCAGTCGCGGCGAATGCTTCAGCCAAGGCTTCGTCTAACTCAGGATGTTGCAGATGTTCAGCGGAGATATGCCCGGTAGGAAATGGTCCTTTGCCATAGCGCTTCTTGAACCAGGGATTCACATTCCGGCTCCAAAACAACCCGCGATGGGTGGCGTCATATAGCGGATAAACCAATTGCTTGAGCATGGGCAAGGACTTGGATTCGTCCTGACAAAGATAGGGAGTCCTGTCTTGCCCTCAAAAGCTAGTGCAGGTGAATGCTGCTTCTCAATTTGCGATTCGCTGCTGGTAGCGATCTACCTTCTTCCGTTCTCCAGGTAGCAATTGGGCATAAATCCGGGGGAAGTAAGGTTCGTTGATGAAATAGGGGATGATGTCGGAGTCTCCGATGTTGACACCCTCTTTGCGCAGGATTCCCAACATCATCGGGATCCAACTGAAGCTGTGATAGAGCGGCTGCACTTCAGCTTTCGATTCCATGTCCAAGGTCCACTCATACGTGTATGAAGGAGAAATGTCATAGCCGACGGTTTTCGCTTCGGCCACCAAGGTGCCTTGTTGGGGAATGGAGGATTGTTTTTTGACGACCAATTGAACGGACTGGACAAATAGCTTTTGCAGAAAAACTTTGAAGGCGGTTACGTTGTAATCGTATTCTTCGCTGGTTGCGAACAGTACATTTCGATCAACATTTTCCACATAGACCGTCCCTCCGTTGGCGAGATAATACCCCCGCAGCACATTGCGATCTAACCGGATCGACAATTGGATGTCTTTGATGGCGGTAGAAACCTGACTCGGATCGTGGACCCAATCTGTCTGGAATTCCACCATTTCTTCTTCCACGTTCAGGCGACCGAAATTCAGCAATAAATGCCTCAAATAGATCTTATCGAAAGGTTCCAGGTTCTTCTTTGCCAAATGCGAATCTATGAAGTTCAGCATTCGTGGATCCGAATTCGCATTCCCCATGAGGGTGATCGACTCAAAGATGCCGTGTAAGGCCTCATTAAATGCTTCCCGCTGCACGGGAGAGTTATAAGATTTGTTGAGGTGGAAGACTTTGTGGTCGCGGGTTTTGAGTAAGGCATTTTCGGGGTACAAACTCAATTTGCCGAGACTTTCAAAATCCATGATCATGCCCCGACCATCCGGACTGGTTCGACCTTTCATCTCCATGTATGCACCCAACCGAAATTGGTTGGGTTGATCCAAATCAAAGGTCTGAAGAAAGGTATTGATGACGTATTCTAGCGAATTGGGATTCGATTGCGCTTGGCCAAAAACAAATACACAACAGAGCAGGAAGGTCAAAAAAACCCGCAGTAGCATATCAATAGTCTTCAATGAGGTCAAAATATGTAGCAAAAGGTACAATGAATATGCCAGAGATCTGAAGAAATAGACATTTCTGAACATAAAAGT
>JBCCCJ010000403.1:0-5698 GCA_039033615.1 Bacteroidota bacterium | reverse complement strand
GAGATTGCAGGCCCCGAAAGATAAAAAGAGCCTCAAGAAAAGAAGATTTGCCGCTTCACTCAATAAAGATTACTTAATGGATATTTTGAAAAGCTGATGCAATTGCCCTTGCTAAAAATAGGGTCCTAGTCTCATCAACCTTGGCCAAAGTCAAGCGATAAACACTGTACTGACCCAACGCATGATAGAAATCGGTAAGCAAAGAGGGCCCAAGAAAACTTTTGATTTCAATCGCAATCTTTTCTTCTCCTTTTTCAGCCGCTAGTACTCTTTCAGCACCGAGGTCAATTTTTAGCTTTCTTTTTCCCACTTTCAATTTCAGGGGATCATGTGTGATGGTCCAGCCGTCTTTTTGCAAAGCGGCCTTTACCAATTCATGATATTTGTCTTGCGCAGACATCTTTCCCTAATTTACAAAAACCAAAGCAAACTCCATTGGTTTCCATTAGAGTTGATGCACGGGTCTGTTTAGCGTACTTTGAGGTCAAAAATGTTTACCGAAGAGGTCAGACCGAAGGAAGATCGTGAATGGCGAGCCATCACAGGTCTTGATAAAGAGCGGTTTACGAAATTGTCTACTCACTTTGATGAAGCATTTCGGAATATTCGGGGAGGAGATATTCAACAAACCCATTCTCCTTTCATCAACCTGAATAAATATGTCTTTAAAACAAATTCTGACCTGCTATTTTTCATTTTGGCAAGCCTCAAGTCGGGGATAACCTAGGATTTTCTGGCCTTTTTCTACCAAATGAACCAATCGACGGCCAAACGGAATCATACTCTAGGGCTAAAAGTGCTCAACCTTGCCTTAGATCAAGCAGGTTCTTTACCCATTCGAAGTTTCGATACCGTAGAAGAATTTCATCAGTATTTCGAGGCAGGTGAAGTCCTGATTATTGATGCGACCGAACAATTGATCCAGCGGCCAGAAGATCGGGAAGTTCAGCGAGAAACTTATAGTGGGAAAAAGAAAGCGAACACTCAAAAAGTAATGATTATCAGTACATTAGATCGATTCATTCATTACGTCAGCGTAGTTTATACAGGCAGAACGCATGACTTTTCGCTTCTTAAAGAAGAATTTCCACCTGAAGAACCATGGTTTGAACCCTACCAGATTCGAGTCGACCTTGGCTACCAGGGTTTTTCCAAAGATTATCCCGGCGTGCAGGTATATTTACCCAACAAAAAGTCCCGAAAGACTGAATTAACCGATGAGCAAAAAAACGAAAATAAAGAACTTGCTAAACAGAGAATTCCGGTAGAACATAGTATCGGAGGCATGAAGAGATATGACGTCCTGTCTGGGAAATCCCGATTTCATGACCTCGACATTATCAATCTCGTAATTGAGAACTGTGCTGGACTATGGAACTTTTACCTAAATCCCTCATAATCAACGTGCATCAAGTCTATTAATCAAATTGGCCAGCACTTTGTCAAGCCAGGAATCTTACCTCCTGAATTTGGAAAAAGTTTTCATCGGGTGTTCCAGAGAAGGCAGATCAGCGATTACTCCATCGAAGTAAAAATTACTCGTGAATTGGCCTTAGAAACCCTAGAAGAAGCAAGCCAATTCTGTAAACTGGGCCAATGCGTTCTAGCAGACTAGGAGGGATGCTACCATCCTGGAACCCCTACCGGAGTCTGGCCAAAAGGCAAGAGACATTTCTATGCCGGATGGAATCCAGCGCTACATCGGCAAGCGGGTGGGTTTCCCTGCGAAGTCCCGGCTGATTGCATCGAATTCTGACAGACCCGCCGCTTGGGCCGTTCTGACTTCTGCCAGCGCAAGCGGTCTGTCTTCTTTTCCGCCTTTTTTCCTACTTTTGCGGCCATGAAGCCACACATCGCGGTCAATACCCGCTTGTTGATGAAAGGAAGTACCGAGGGCATCAGCCGCTACGAGGAGGAGGTACTGAGTCGATTGGCCATCCGCCACCCGGAGGTCCAGTTCTCTTTTCTGTTTGATCGGCCCTACCATCAGGACTACGTCTATGGTTCCAATGTTACGCCTTACGTGGTCCCGCCCCAAGCGCGGCATCCGGTCTTGTGGTATCTCTTTTTCCACCACACCCTGCCACGCAAAATCCGTCAACTGAAGCCCGACCTGATCTTTTCGCCCGAACTGTACACCCCGCAGGTGCCGGAAATTCCGCGAGTGTCGGTCTTTCACGACCTGGCTTACGAATACTACCCCAAGGACATGAAGCCTTGGGCCTCGCGCTACATCCTCAAATATTCCCGCATCTACGCCCATCAGGCCGATCACCTGCTCACGGTTTCGGAGGACTGCAAGCAGGATTTGATGAAGTTTTATCGGCTAGGCTCCGACAAGGTCACCGTGGCCTACAATGGCAACAGCTCGGAGTTCCAGCCGATTTCAGAAGAAGCCAAACAAGCGGTACGGGTGCAGTACAGCGAGGGAAAGCCCTATTTTGTGTACGTGGGGACCATTCAGCCCCGCAAGAATCTGGTCAATCTCTTCAAGGCATATGACCGCTTTCGGGAGCGTTGCCCGGATGAGGTGAAATTGTTGGTCGTGGGCAAAAAAGGCTGGGAAACTGAGGAAATTTACCGCACCCACGAGCAATTGAGCTTCAAAAAGGACGTCATCTTCACTGGCCCCAAATATGGAGAAGAACTCAATGGTCTCTTTGCGGCTTCCGTAGCCTTGACTTTTGTGCCCTACTTCGAAGGCTTTGGGTTGCCGATTCTGGAGGCCATGTGCGCGGAAACCGCCGTCATTGCCGGAGCCATCACCTGTATGCCAGAAGTATATGGGGACGCTGGCATTGGGGTTGATCCATTTGCGCTGGACCAAATTGCAGAAGCCATGCTCCGCCTGTACCAAGGCCCGGCCTATCGGGAACGTCTGATCGAGAAAGGTCGGAGCCAACGGGAGAAATTCTCCTGGGACAAGACCTATGAAGGAGTATGGAAGGTGTTACAACAACATCTGTAGTCCTCGACCAAGACCTGTAATATTCCCCCGAAAAACATTTTTTATTTCCGAAATAATCAGACCAATTTGGGAAGAAGTGATTGCTTCCTATGAGGTCTAAACATACGCTTTCTCCTTCCCCCCAATCTCGCTTTTCGCTCTTCCGCCAACTGATTGGAGGAGCCCTCTTCCTTGGGGTATTGGCTATGGCCATCCTACAGCCCTTTACAGAGGCGACGCCTCCTCCCCTCCCCCAACCAGTCTTGGTGTACCTAACGCCCATGACGCCCGTCTCTTTGTTGTCAGAGAAAGAAGCCGGATTATTTCAAGAATGTGAACTTCGCCTCTTATCCCTCCAGCAAATCAAGAAACCTTCGACCCAGCAACAAACGGAATTGCAGAAGTGGGAGGAGATTCAGGCGACCCTTCGAGCATTAGCGGATGTGCTTCACCGGAGCCAGCTACATCAAACGGACAGCGCTTTCCCCGCTCATCTGTACCAAACTCGTGAGGTCAACTTACGCCTTCATTTAGCTCAACTCTATGCGGCCCATCCATAAGGCGATCATCGGCATCTGCGGTTTGCTGGGAGGGGGCATTTGCTCCTTCCTCCAGGCGCAATGCCCCATTGAGTCGGTGGATACCTTGGTTTTTCTCGATTTTGAACAAGCGCTTCCGCCGGAATGGGAGGCCCTTCCCACCACTGATGGAGGCGCCTGGCAACAAGACGCGGGCACCATCGGTTTTTTTGAGAATCCGGGCAGGGGAAACTGGCTGTATGTCAATGATGAAGCGGAGAATACCATCGGAGAGGCTTTTTTCCTCAGTCCTCCCCTTGAAACCGCTGACTACCAGGGGGCATTGGAACTCAGTTTTCTCCTGAACTTCCAACGCTTCGCCGATACCGGAACCATGACTTTGCTTTTGAAAGCCGGAGAGGCTTGGGAAACCCTCCATCATTTGGAGGAAGATTTCAAGGGCCGCATCCAGGTAGATTTGTCTCCTTATGCTGGGAAAAGCTTTCAATTGGGGTGGCAATACGATGATGGCGGCAATTGGAATTGGGGCATGGGCCTGGATGATATCGTCTTGACAGGCAGGCCCGTAAGTTGTGCCAACGGTGTCTGCGGATACGGAGAATTCCCCCAGAATTGCCCGACGGACTGCCCCCTACCGCCCGATCAGGCTCCGTTTTGGATTCCTCATGGTGAAGACCTGTACGGGGAATCTGTCGAATATCGCAGCTTTCTGGGAGGCAGCACCTGTGATGATTGCTCTGAGAAAATCGAGCTGGGATTTTCGGTGAGTGCCTGGGGCGAAAGCAGAGAGGACATTTGGCTCAATTCTAATGGCAACATCAGCTTCGAAGCAGAATATTTGGTGTTCACCCCCGAAGGTTTCTGTCTGGAAGGGCCCAATTTCATCGCTCCTTTTTTCGCAGATGCAGATCTACGGGGCGGAGGCAGCATTTCTTATTACCAGGATCCTGAACGGCACTACCTGATTGTCCATTGGGACCGACTGCGGTATTATGGCTGCGAAGGAGTGGAGTGTGAGCAAACCAATAGCTTTCAACTCCTCCTGACCGATGGCAGCATCTCCCAGATCGGTGGTCAGCCCTTGTCTCCTATGACCAATGTGATCTTCAATTTTGGGCAAATGACTTGGACCACTGGTACTTCTTCCAATGGAACCCTCGGGTTTGGCGGTTCTCCCGCAACAGTAGGGATCAATGCCGGGGATGGAACCCAGTGCCACGACTATGGGACCTTTGATCGGCCTGGTTACCCCTATTATGGCAACCAGCAGGATCTCCAATGTCCGCCAAATGGGGTTCAACATCTGAACGGAAAGAGTCTCCAATTTCAAACGGAAACCGGACAGATGGTGCCCCAAAGCACCTTTGCTTCTATCCAAGGCAGCTATCAAGAGGCCGGGCATCTCGTTCGGTGGACCATTTCCCCAGGTATTGCGATAGATTGGTTCATGATCGAAAGGAGTTCTGACAGTTTGATTTTTGAGGAAGTCGCCACCATCAGTCCAGAGGAAGCCATTGCGCCAGATTCAGCCTTCTTGCAGTTCCTCGATGGTTCTCCCCTGCCCCATACCAGCCATTATCGAGTCAGTAGCATTTCGCCTTTGGGGGAAATGGACACCTCTGATGTGGTTTCGATTGAAGCCCCCCGCATCGGCTCCCCCATTCCCGCCCAACGGCAATTGTATGCCTTGCACGTAGGCCCAAACCCCTTCGAGCGAGACATTCGCTTTCGATTTACCCCCAGTCCAGAAGGAGCCGCAACTTATGTGCTCACAGACCTTGGGGGAAAAGTGCTTCTGCAAGGGCAGGTGTCCCTCAGCAGAGAGGAAGCGTGGCATTCGTTGACTTTGCCTGAGCTTCCTCCGGCCTTGTATGTATTCAGGCTTAGCTACCGAGGCCAAAACTATGGCAAACGCCTCCTCCGAAAATGAAACAGGCCCGCCTGAAGAGACGGACCTGTTGGCTCGGTGTGTGTATTTCAGTTAGACCATGTTGGGGATAGGAAATTTGCTAAAGAAATATTCGGATTTGAGGTTTCCCGTACCGCTCCGCGGCATCTTCGACAAACGGGATCTTCGTCTGACAAGCAGTTTTGGCGAAGAATAAGCGAGTGGAACATCCCGGTTTATCGGGGCTATTTTGAGGAAAAAGTGCGTCGATCAGGTTCTCAAAGCCGGAGATTTCCGAGGAAATTAGCGTCCCAAACATGGTCT
>JBCCCJ010000402.1:0-5707 GCA_039033615.1 Bacteroidota bacterium | reverse complement strand
GGTGCGATCCTGGACGGCAGTCTTCGCTTCGGCAGCAAGATGCGGGAAACTGATCGCCTGTTTCTCAACCTGCGCTATCTCGGCGGAGGGGCCGTTGGAACCAGCGATGATGACGAGGGCCCTGGTGATGGCTACGTCCGCAATTGGCTCCACTTTTTGACCGTGGGGATCGGATATACCTATCAGTTTTGAGCACCTGAAAATCGAGCAGGTGTGACCAGATGAGCCGAATAGGACTGCTATTCGGCTCATGCAATTTCGTTGAGAGCAGGCGATCTTCTGATCCAACCGATTCCTTCAATCAAAAAAGACAACGGTCCCCTCAACCAAATCAACGGTCAAGTTGAGAGATGCTCCTGATTCCAAGAATCGAACGTGGGCCGTCACACGATCATCCGTCTCAGGGCTGAGGACCAGGGAAGCCATCCCTACGCTTCCTTTGGCAGGGAGGAGCAACCACCCAAAAGTGGTAGCGGTAGTGGTTGATCCCCGATACACCACGGTCGGATTGGGGTGTTTTTCATTGTATCGTTCACTGTACCAACCTTGAATGGTGGGGGTCTCTTGTCCCACAATCAGGTCGGTGGACCATTCTCTTCCTTCAGAAGGGATGATTCGGAGATTGCCCTTGCCAGGGTCTGTAGAGCCGAAGGTGGAGCCTGATGGTTCTACCCTGCAATCAGGATGAAAGTGCCACAGTACCTCCAGCTCTCGCTCCCTGTCGGTCTGAATGCGATCTATGACCAACCACGCTTGGTCTGGAAGATACACCAAGGTGCGTTCGTGCGTGATTTCTCCTTCTACCCCCCAATACCCCTCCTCGTGCAGTCCTTTTGCGAGGCTGTAGGTTGGGGTAATCCTAGCCAGACTACTGGCCAATGGGGCTTCCAGTTTGATTCGTTCTGGAGGTGGTTGTTGGCCTTGCCCGTCAATTAAGATGGTGTTGTGCGAAGCGGAATGAAGGAAATACCCCCGCCAAAAATGAGGGCTCCGACCTTTTTCGGTATCGCTTCCATGCGGATTTTTGTACCAATACCGTCCCCCATCCACGAGAAGATCCCGCCCGTATGCGTGAATCGAAAGGTGCAACTTATCCTCATGTTGGTGAGACCACCCCCAACAGCCCACGTCAAAAAACGCCCAATGTGCCTCGGGGGACCAATTGTTGCGGCTGATGAAGTGTCCAGCCCACTCAAAATATGTGGAAGGCTCGGTGGCAGGCTGCGTACCTTGCTTGCCCTGGGTCATCAGGTAGGTCCAGTCTGGCCGCTGATAGGTTTTGGCAGCGACTAGTAAGCGGGGAGTGTTGTTGTCCAAGTCCGAGTCATTGTTCAGCAGTCCCTTTCCATTGGGGCGAGCGGTGTAGGCCAAATAGCTCCACATGTTTTCCAGGGCGGCCTCAATGGTGGCATTGGTGGGTTTGCCAGCTTGTTGAGAAAGGGAAAAGAAGTCCTCGAAATGCAACAACGCTACTCGATGATAGGTACTGGAAAGTTCGATTTCGGCCCCATCTGGGTACATCAAAAAATCCAGATCATCCAGAATCTGGGTTTCTGCATGTTGGTACCAAAGCTCGGAAGCCTGAAATTCTGGCCAGAGCAAGGCAATGGTAGCCAGTCCATTCATTTCCATCACAGAATGGTTGTGATGGTACCAGTGATGTTTGCGAAGGTAGGAGGCATGCTCCACGATGGAGGCAAGAAACAACATTCGGCTGCCGACCGAGAAGCGTTCCGAAGATCGGAGGGAATAAAAGACGTACGGCCAGGTCTGGACCATTCTGAGTCCTACCTCTAGCACTCTCCAAGTGGCGTTCCCCGTTTTTTGGGAGGGCATGGGGTTTTGGGTGATCCAGTCTCGGATGGTCCGGTCGGCAAACTCGGCGTACTGATCTCCCTGGGTTTCTACATAAGCGGAGATGATGGGCCGCAAAAAATAGAACCGATTGACAAACCAGGCCCATTCCTTGTCCTCAGCAGGTCCTAGGTCGTGCCAGTCAATGCGCTGCTGCTCATCTCGCCTCAAGGTGCCCTGTCGGCTTTGATTCACAATGGTATCTTTCAATACCTGTTGGGCAGCGGACGGTGCTTGGGAATCCCATGGCAAGTTGCGGGTATAGGAAATTCGCCAATCCGTTTCTGGCAAAGCGGAATAGTAGTCGCACAAGGCGCGACAAGCTTGGGGCCAAGCTTGTCGTTCAACATATGAACGGACTCCTTCGAGGCCCGGATAGGTCAAGTCTAGGGAGTCAAAAACCAGTTGGACTCGATCAGGATGATGTTCAACCACCCAGAATTCATCAAAAGGCGAATCTCTCTGACTCTTGCACGCCAAGAAAGAGAGGAGAGAGCCCAGCAGAATCAAAGCCATACGGCTGGGCAAAGGAAAGCAGCAATCATTCATAAGGGTAGATTGGAGAATATTTTGTTTTCTTCGCATCAGAATCAGGGTGAACTTCCTTTTTGTCTCACTGAGCCTCACGATTACCGCATTGTTGGATATGAAATCGACGCTATTCCTGTTGTTCTGTTTGTGCTTTCCGTTAGATCAGCTTTTTTTCCCCCTACTGGGAAAAGGTCTGAAATCAATTGGGATTCTCCTCCCCGAAAAGGATTGCTGAGCCATTTTTGTTTTCCAGGATCTGGCATGGATGTGGTTCCAGATTCGCAGCAGGGAGCCTCACATAATTGGGGGATCGCCAAGATCAATGGAAGATACTGGTTGATGAATCCCCAAGGAGAGCGGATGTATGTGTTAGGGTTGAATCACATCTATTCGGTCGATGAGGCGGACCAGCGCACCGCCATTCACCATTTGGAAAGCTGGGGATTCAATTCCGCAGGCTATGGCGCTCCCCCAACAGTCATGGCGGCCTATCCTGGTTTCATCAGTTTGCGCTTGCACGATGCCCCACATTGGTTGCCAGCGAATCGGTTTCGATATGAGGATGTATTTTCCGTTTCTTTCGAAGCCAAAGTCAAGGAGATCATTCGTCAAAAGTGCGAACAGGGAAAGGGGAATGATCAGGTCATGGGCTACTCGTTGACAGATACGCCTCGCTATGATCTGGATCTTTCCCGGAAAAGGCGAGGAATGGATTGGGTGTCATTCATCCGGTCTCAGGGGGCGGATGCGGCCGGAAAGCAGCGCTATGTCGACTTTTTGCGGACGACGTATCAGGATCAGTTTGAAGAGTTTCAGCAGGCCTATCGCCTGGAACGCCTCACGAGTTTCGAGGAGTTGCTAGACTATGATTTTCAATATTTGGAACTCACCCGTCCCGCCGTTCGCAGAGACGACGAGGCATTTCTGGCCATCATTGCGGAGAAATTGTATCAATTGACCCGAACCTATTTTGAGGAATTTCACCCAGGAGCCTTGCTATTGAGCGAAAAGTTCAAAATGCACGATCACCCGGAAGCCATCCTTCGCCTAGCTGGCAAGTACTTCGACATCATTTCCATTCAACCTGGCCCAACGATCGGCCCAGATGCGGGACAAGGACCAGATGAGTCCGAATTTGACCCGGCTTATTGGCAGCAGTTGCACGCACTTACCCAAAAGCCGATTTTGATCACCGATCATGGATTTTCCTTCTTCTCGCAAGAGTATCCGCGGACCCTTTGGCATCAGTTTGCTTCTGAAGCAGAGGCCGCCGCTTTTTATGAGACCTACCTGACTGAGGTGATCCAACAGCCTTTCATCATTGGATACTTGAAGTGCCAATACCAGAGTCAATATGACCCCTTGCGATCCCTGTTAAAGCAAGGACTTCTGGACCCTGAAGGGATGCCTTATTCGCTCTTAGTTCAGGAGGTAAGTAGAATCAATCGCCTGGTCCTCAATCGGGTGTATCAAAAGTGAAGGGAAGGATTGGCACCATAGCAGCAGAACTTCTCCCAATCCCTAGGTTGAAAAAACGCTCCAATTATGTTCGCTAGACCTTGTTTTCTATCGGTTATGTTGGCTTTTGCTTCATTGGCTTTGGGGTGTTCGTCAATGCCTTCCGTTGACTCTCCCGAGGCGGCACCTACCAGGTATTCCATCAGCCAGGAAGGAGGGAATTATACCTTGCTCACTCCAGCGGGGGAGGCCTTTTTTCCCATTGGGATGAATCATCTCAATATTCATGAGTTGCAATCGGTTCGACCTGAACTACAAGGGCTTGATGAGGTTGAATTGAACCAAGCCCTGTATGATTCGCTCCAACAATGGGGGTTCAATTGCTCTGGTTATGACCGGGTAGAAGGACTCAACTCTCGTTTTGATATGTATCACTACATCAAACTGGAACTGCTCTATCTGGCGAGTTATCATGGCAAACCTGAGTTCTTAGATGTATTTGACCGCACCACCGAGGACCAATTGGGACAAGCAATCCAGTCATTGGCCCGATACAATGAAGATCCTAATGTCCTGGGGCTGATGTACTCAGATATTCCCATGTTTGTCCCAACGGCCCAAAAAAATTGAGTGAGCTTTTATCGACAACTTTCCCCAGAGCAATCTGGCGGAAAACAGTATCGAACCTTCTTAGACCATGTTTGGGACAGAGAATTTGCTAAAGAAATTTCCTGATTTGAGGTTCTGACAACCAATTTTGACGAGGAATAGCGAGCTATTTCGAGGAGAAATTGGGCAGTTCAGGTTCTCAAAGCGGGGAATTCTCGAGAAAATTAGCGTTCCAAACATGGTCTTAAGCCAAAAGTACCAAGGACAACTTGAAGCATACAATCGAGTGTATCAACCAGCCATTCAATCCATTTCTGAAATGGACACGCTTCGATTTGCAGAAATCAATCCAATCGATCCCCAGCTACTTCTGGATGATGCTGATTTTATGGCCGTGATTTATCGTCAGTACCTACACATTGTCCATCGATGGCATCGTACCTATGCCCCTGATTTGCTCTTTTTTGGCGATGTGTTTAACAAGGAAGATTGGACAGAAGAGATGATGCGAATCGCAGGCGAATATGTAGATGCAGTTGCCCTTCAACCAAGTAAGGAAATAGTCTTTGACCGAGAACATGTTGAAAAAGTGTACAGACTCGCAGGCAAACCAATTGTGATTTCAGATCACAAAGTTTCCTATGTAGAAGCAGGCTATGATTATATTCAGGGAAGGGAGGTTGCTACTCAACAGCAGGCTGGACAAGCATACCGGGAGTACTTATTTGCTTGTTTTGATTCCCCATACGTCATTGGGTTCAATCGCTGCATGTTCAAAAGTAAATTTAGGCCCGGAGGAGTCCTAAAGCAGGGGCTCCTCAATGTTGCAGGAGAGCCGTATGACACCATTCTTTCTTATGTGAAAGAAGCCAATCAACAGATCCTCCAAAGGAGCCATCAATGAGTCTCGAGAGAGGAGCGCCTAGCAGTCTGGTAGAGATAGCTAAGCAAGCGGTTTTGTAGGTGCCAGTCGCTCTGCGCCTGGAGGATCTGTGTGATCGGAGGGAGTTCTACCAATATGTGTATCGCTTCGCGCTTCGGTTTTTGGAAGCATGGGGTTTCTGGAAATCCGCAGCCCGCTAGGCTTACGCATTTTGGTTGGGTAATCTCCCATTTCTAATGGGATGCTCCTTCGCTTTCTTATATCGCTTCTTTTTCCATTATTATTTGGTTTCTCGAAACCCGCAACCCGGCAGGAATGCGCACTTTGGTAGCAAGGCGTAGCCCAAATATTTCTTGCAGGCGCGGAGCGACT
>JBCCCJ010000401.1:0-5732 GCA_039033615.1 Bacteroidota bacterium | reverse complement strand
CCTTCTTCTTGAAGGTAATCTGACATATAGTCAAGCTCGGAGTACTTTTCCTCGTACTCATCTTTGACTCTGTTTTTGAGGTTGCCGTCTTCATCGTAATCATCATCTTCTTCGATGAGGATTTCAGCTTCCTGTCGGCTCATCCGAACGAGATAGGACTTCTCGTCTGTTTCAAATGGCAGAGCACTGACCATTTTCCCCTCTTTGTTTTGATACTTGATCAGATGACTGAGAAAGCCTTCTGGATAGGCCAGTTTGATCTGCTCCTGAATGATTTCATCCAGTTTTTCAAAGTCCTTGATGACTCTTGGTTTGGTGGAAATGGGACGTTGCATGTTCAAGATTGCGTTGGGAGTGAAAAGTAAATTTGGCTGTCAAACGACTCTTCTCTTCAAAAGGTTGCACGCATAAGAGAAGTAAGATTTGTCAGCCTGCTCCCTGACTTTTGTGATGCTCTTTTTGGGGAAAATGTTTGACCTTGGGAATAGCTCAAACCACCTATCTTTTCAACGTTCTCTCAACGTTTTTTGACATGAAGCAACTCTTAGTAGCCGTAGATTTCGGTCCTCAGACCGATCAATTATTAGCGAAAACCATTGCCTGGGCCAAAGCCTTTGAGGCCAAAGTCTGGTTGGTTCACATTGCAGCCCCAGAACCTGATTTTGTGGGCTATGACATTGGTCCTCAATACATCCGGGATACCCGCGCAGATTTGTTGCGGGAAGAACATCGAAACCTACAGAGTTATGCGAACCTCATCCAGAAGCAGGGAATGGATGCCGAAGGCCTCCTGATTCAGGGGGCTACCGTTGATATGATCGTGGAAGAGGCAAAAAAACTTGAGGTAGACCTAATCATCATGGGGCATGACGAGCACGGATGGTTGTATCAATTGTTGATGGGGAGCACTGCCGCAGGTGTCATCAAAAAAGCCGATATTCCCGTTCTGATAGTTCCATTCTAGCTCGGCCAAAGAATTGCTCTGGTATGATACAAGCGAATCGTAGGCTGCGCTTTTCAACAGCCTGAATCATGAAGCAAGCTCATTCTCTGTCTTTTGTGTTGGCACTTCTGTTCCTGCTTTTCTCCTCCTGTATCAAGGAATTAGCGCTACCGGTAGGGTCCACGGCCATTCCTTACGTCAGTGGGGTGATCAGCCATAGTGAAGGAGAACGGACCATCACGGTAGGAGAGATCAACGGCATCAATGAGGTGGTACCGCTTTCCGCTGAGGTCTGGCTATTAGAAGAAGATAGCTTGGCGGCAAAATTTGAGGAGATAGCGATGGGCAGCTACACCCTGCCAATGAATGTTGCGCTGCAAGAGGGAAATCGCTACGGCGTAGAAGTATTATTGGAGAATGGCAGGCGATATCAGAGTGAATCCAGGGAATTGTTGCCCAAGGGAGAGATTGCCGAAATCACTTGGGACTCGGGACTAGAAGTGATTGGCAGGGATTTGGAAGGAAATCCTGTAGAAGATCAAGTGGTCAATATCTATGCGAGCGTGGCCTTAGAACCCGGGGAAGAAACGCGCTATTATCGCTGGCAAACCGCCAATACCTGGTCTGTGGTGGAAATTCCCAAGCCCGAGGTCGATACCTTTCGGGTGATCACCTTTACCGCGCTCATCGGGGGAGGATTTGAATATGACACCACCATTTCCTGGATTCCGGACGAAGTGGTGGTCTGCTATCCGACGACCGAGGTAAGCGATCATCCTTCTACCCTGGTGAGTACGGAAGGACTTACCCAAGGCCTGGCCAGCAAGCAAATTCTTCAACGCCCCCTGAATCAGGATTTTGTGAATAAATTATTCGTCCATGCCTACTTACATCGCATTGACGCCAAGACCTATCAATTCTATGAGCAAGGCCAGCGATTGATTGATAATCAGGGCAATCTGTTCGATGAAACCCCAGCCCCTCTGCGCGGCAATGTGCGGAGCCTAGACGATTCAACGGAATTGGTCCTTGGATTGGTGGAATTTTCTCAGGCGGATACCATGTACCAGGGATTGACCCTTTCCGACTTGGGCGTATTTGTGGAAGATGGGTGTCGCCCCGGAGCAGATGGTCCCATTGTTTGTGTAGAAGGTTTTGGTTCGCCGCCCCCGTGTAAATGCTATGATTGCCCCCTCATTTATGGAGAAGAAACGGTAGAAATCCCTCCTTACTGGAATTAACCCGCCTGATCATGACCAGCTTTCGCATTCGCCCCCGATTTACCTACACCTCCAAGCGATCGGTGCATGAGGTACAAATGGCGGTGCAAGAAGCCTTTGACCGACATCAACCGGATTTGTTGATGGAGAGCATCCCAGGCCATCTGGTATTTCGAATCCCGGAACCAGCGCGCCACGTGTGGTCTCCCCAGTTGAGTGTGAATTTGGAGTGGGACGAATGGGAACATGAAGCCATCATTCGGGGCCTATATGGACCGAATCCCCAGATCTGGGCCATGTTCACCTTTGGGTACGCAGTGCTGAGTCTCCTGGGCGTATTCATCGGCATCATCGGCTCCTCTCAATGGAGCTTGGGAAAAGAAGCTCCGATATTGTGGACGCTCCCCATATTGCTGGCAGGAGGGGTAGGCCTCTACTTCCTGAGCCAATTCGGACAGAAGATGGGCGCAGAACAAACCTTTACCTTGCATCATTTCATCGAAAAAGCCCTGGGAGATCGGGTGATAATTCGTTGAAAAACAGGGGAAAAGGAAAAAAGAATCTTTTTTTTTGATTTGCTGTTAAGGTTAGGGGCTTTCAAGATGACTAATGAGGTGACCCATTTCCATGTGCTCCCTGTGGTCAGCCCTCTGTCTTGTGAAATTCTTTCCCTAACCTGAGCAACATGAATCATGCAAATGCCAACAAACCTCGTCAACTGACCATTTTTCTTGCCGAAGCTGGTAGCCCCCCACGTACCTACCTGGTCTATTTTGAAACGGGGCGACTCCGCTTTTTGGATAGTGGTAAGCCAGTCAATATTCCGGCAACTGCAACAGCCTTGCTAAGTCCTTTGGAAGCCTCTATGCAATGGATGCCCAATCAGAGACTTCCGACCTCTTGAGCTTCTGTTTCGAAACAGAACTGCCCAATGATTCGCTAGACATTCATCACCAATTTGGAAACCTCGGTCAAGGCCGGGGTTTTTTGATGTATCCTCCTTACTTTTGTGCTGAATGTTGGTCAATAGGTCGCTGGCGCATCGTGAAAACATATGACCTCGATACCTGTTCCGCACCAACCTCTCATCCCTCAATTGGGGGTTTTGCAAAAAATAAAATCCTTCCGAAGCCCCTTTTCTCATTTCTCTCTACTACTTTCCCCGATTCCCCTGTCCCCCTGAACCCCGATTCCATGATCATACAGTTGCAACCAAACCTCGGCGAAAGCCAAAAAGCAGAACTCATTGCGGCCATTCAAGCCGTGGGCTACAAAAGCAATGAAGTAAACACTCAATTTGGACACTACCTGATTGCGATTGGGAAGAAAGAGGTGGACCCTCGGAGAATCGGTCGTTTGCCTGGGGTGAAAGACGTCCATCTGGTGTCGGATGCCTACCAATTGGTCTCCCGCAAATGGAAAGTACATCCCACTGAAATCGACCTGGGGGATGGTGTGCGCATCGGCGCGGAACAATTCGCCTTCATGGCGGGACCTTGTTCCATCGAGAACGAAGCCCAAATCGAGGCAGTCCTCACCCATTTGCAGGCGCAAGGCATCCGAATCATGCGCGGGGGCGTGTACAAACCGCGTTCCTCTCCGTATTCCTTCCGCGGACTAGGAATTGAAGGACTTGAAATGTGGGCATTCATGGCGCGGGAAAAAGGCATCAAAATCATCACGGAAGTGATGCAGGTGTCCCAAATTGAGCCCATGATGCCCTACGTCGATATTTTTCAGGTAGGTGCCCGCAATACCCAGAATTTCAACCTATTGGATGCGCTGGGAGAAGTGGACAAACCCGTGCTGTTGAAACGGGGGATTTCCGGCACCCTGGATGAATTGTTGCACTCAGCAGAGTACATTTTCTCAGGCGGCAACGAACGCATCATGCTGTGTGAACGAGGCATTCGCTCCTACGAAAAAGCCTATCGCAACACCATGGACATCAACGCCATCGCGATGCTGAAGGAGAAGTCTCACCTTCCCGTCATTGCTGATCCCTCGCATGGGATCGGGCTGCGCGAATTTGTGGAGCCTGTCGCATTGGCTTCTATCATGGCCGGAGCAGACGGATTGATTTACGAAACGCATCCGGTGCCAGAGAAAGCATTTTCCGATGCGCAACAAACCCTGAGCTTTTATCAATCTTCAGAATTGATGCGGAAAGGCAAATCCCTGCTGCAATTGCAGGCTCAAAATTTTGAGCTGGCGTAAGTTTTTCCTGACTTTTCCCAAAATCTGTTTTCACAAGGATCAAAATCTTGCTCCCTCCCACCTCCTGGAGGTGAGCAGCTCATATCCCTTTTGTCGATCAGTATCTCAGAAAGGGCAGAGTCATGCCCACAGATAAGCCCCAAAGAGTTGAAATTCTGACAAGCAGGAATGTTTCAAAGAAGCGAATCGGTGTTGTTACGCTGAATTATGTTCTGGCTTAATTTCTGTTTTTTGAAAATTATACATGCTGTAATATTGTGTGTTCACTGCTCCCTGTCAAAAGAGGGCAGGCAAAGGAAAGACAATGTTACCGCAATTCATGGAATCGAGAACCAAAGTTGCCATCATCGGCTCAGTAGGCATACCAGCCCGCTATGGAGGATTTGAGACCCTGGTTCATCATCTGGTCCTCAACCTGGCTGATCGCTACGAATTGACCGTCTTCAATAGCGGGAAAGTATATCAGGCAGAAGATCGGGTGGAGAGCTGGCAAGGAGCGAAGATGGAATATCTACCCCTGCAAGCCAATGGCATCCAAAGCATTCCCTATGATTTGCTTTCCATGCAGAAGGCCTTGAGTCGGGCAGAAGTATGGATCATTCTTGGCGTCTCCGGCTGTATGGCGCTGCCCATCGTTCGGCGGTTGTTTCCCCGCAAAAAACTCATCGTCAACATTGATGGCCTAGAATGGCGGCGGCCCAAATGGGGCAAACGCGCCAAGGCGTTCCTGCATTGGTCAGAAGGCATCGCCGTCCGAAATGCCCACAAAATTGTGGCAGACAACCAGGGCATCCTGGAATATGTCCAACAGGCCTACGATCGACAGGCGGTCGACATGATTGCCTACGGGGGAGACCATGTGCAGCGACCAGAAATATTGCCTGCTGACCTTGCGAAGTTTCCTTTTCTGGACGGGAAATACACAGCTAATGTCGCCCGGATTGAGCCAGAAAACAACCTCCATGTCATGCTGGAAGCCTATGCGCAATTCACCGGGTATCCCCTGGCAATGGTGGGCAATTGGGAGGCAAGCGCCTATGGCAGAGACCTCAAGGCAGCATATCAAGAATTGCCTCACCTATTTCTGATTGACTACATCGCCGATCAACGATTATTGGATGTGATTCGCTCCCATGCCTGGGTGTATCTGCATGGCCACAGTGCGGGCGGGACCAATCCAGCTTTGGTGGAAGCGATGAATCTGGGGCGGGCAGTGTTGGCCTTCGATGTGAATTTCAACCGCTATTCTACCCAGGAAGAAGCGATGTATTGGGCGAATGCGGAAGAACTGCTCCAGGCATTACGCGCGATGGACGCTCAGCAACAAACGGAACTTGGCAATAGAATGCTGG
>JBCCCJ010000400.1:0-5739 GCA_039033615.1 Bacteroidota bacterium | reverse complement strand
CGAATGGTGAATCCCTCCAGCTTTTGATTGGGTTCGTCTGGAATATTGATGGCGAATTTCTTGGTTTCAAACTCGTTACTGAGGCTACCATCGCGAATTTCGCGCTCGATGGAATCAATTCTGCTATGTAGCATGGGGGGATAGGGGTTAAAATGAGGAAACTGAAAAGGCAAAGAGAGAAGCAATCAACAATCATCAGAGAAAATATAGCGAAAGGGTCCATGATTCTCTTGCAATTGGACGCAGACAAAGCGGAAATATCAATACCTTAGCGTGAAATTTTTCTCGTCCGCAGAAAATACGGATCTAAGACGAAAACCAAGGATCTTAGGGACTACTCTTTTTCTTTATTTTTTCATCCTCCACACATAATTTTCATGTCTACTGTTGCTTCCATCGCCAAAATGATTGACCACTCTTTGTTGCACCCGACCATGAGTGACGCCGACCTAAAGAAAGGCTGTGAAATTGCCCGCCAATATGACGTAGCCTCTGTTTGTATCAAGCCATATGCCGTCAAAGAAGCCGTTCAATGGCTGGCAGGCTCTTCGGTAGCGGTAGGAACCGTCATTGGCTTTCCCCACGGGAATAGTAGCATTGCCATCAAAGTTGCCGAAACCGAGCAGGTATGTGAGGACGGGGCGACTGAGGTGGACATGGTGGTCAACATTGGTCGGGTTCTGAGTGAAGATTGGGACTATGTCAAGCAGGAAATCTCAGAAATTCTTGCGATTTGCCATAAGTACGAAGCCATGCTCAAAGTGATTTTTGAAAATGACTTTTTGTCCGAAGACCACCACAAGATTCGTCTTTGCGAGATTTGCAGCGAATTGAAAGTAGATTTTGTCAAAACTTCTACCGGCTATGGGATGGTGAAGACCCCTGATGGCCATTATTCCTATCAAGGAGCGACCGAGCATGACCTGAAATTGATGCGCAAACACTCCATTGAGGAAGTACAGGTCAAAGCCGCCGGGGGCGTCCGCACCCTAGATGACGTCTTGAAGGTACAAGCCTTGGGGGTTACCCGCATCGGAGCTTCTGCCACCGTCGCCATTGTAGAAGCGGCCAAGGCTCGTTTTGAAGGCACTACGCCCACGGATGTGTCTGACCAACCAGAAGGGTATTAGGAACTGGTTCAACCTTTGCCCCTCAAATGAGCGGGCTTTGGATTTTTGATTCGAAGGAGAATGGGTATTTTCATAGAAAGACTACAACTTTCATCCCTATGAAATCCATTCTCCTTTCTTTGATACTGTTGAGCATGGCTGCCACACTCCCTGCGCAAAGCAATTCGTCCCCCTTGTTTGCTCGCTTGAGCGAGGGAGATACCACAAATCTTCAAGCCATCCAACAAGCCTTTGCAGAGCGAAATCCTGGTTACAGCCTGGATTACTGGGCGGGGGTAGAACAAGTCCCCGCACAAGCTCATCAGCAAGTGGTCTTCTTACAGGAGGGGGAAACCAGTATCCACCTCGATTCAGGGGAGAAGTCGGAAGTCAGCGTAGGAGATATCGTAATGTTGACGGCTGAGGTAGGCTTCCAAGCCGATAGCGCTGTTTCGGTCTTGGTTTTTCAAGTGCCTGATAGCCCCCCCGAAAATATCCCTGCCGTGATTCGCCCTGATTGGGATCCCAACATCACCGATGTGCCGGGAGGGTGTGCCACGGAGACGGGGGCGTATCGTCGGATTTTGTTGACTTGGATGGACAAAGTAGGGCCTTATCTCTTCCACTCCATCAATGCGCATCGGGTCCGAATCATGGACTCTTTTTCTCACTACCATCCAGTTCATGGGGGATTCGATGAATTCTATCTGGTGCAAATGGCCCTGCCGGAAGCTGGTTTGCTGACCAGTACTCAGGTTCCAGTGATTGAACAGCCGGATCAAGTCAAGAAAAAACAAGCCAAAACCCTCATCCAACATCAACCGCTGGAAGTGGGAGACTTGATTTATCTGCCTCGTGGAGTGATGCACCGAGGGATTGGAGGAGTATTGGCCCAAGTCATTACGGTACCGGGCTTTGTGCCAGGCTCAGAAATCGGAGTGGATCACCATCTCCGCAAGATCAACGAACGCTTGAAACTGTCCAAGAGAAAAGCCTTGCCATACAACGAGGTGGCCTCCGATGGACCCGTGATCAAATAACGTTTATCTCATTCAATCCACGATCTCATGAATCCTACCACTACGCTTGGGAGTAGCCTACTGCTATTCTTGTTTGGGTTGCTCCTCTCTGCGAATGCGCAACCCTCTTCTATCCCCGACCATTATCAACTGCTGTATGAACAGGATTTTGAAGAGGAGGTCCGACTGTCTGAATTTGAAATGACCGACCCGACTGCCTGGACCATCCATGAGGTAGAAGACAACCAGGTCCTAGAATTGGCAGGCAAAAGTCAATACAAACCTCGCGTGCGTTCTCCCTTCAACATCGCCTTCATCAAAGAGCGGATGTTTGGCGATTTTGTCCTGGAGGTGCAACTCGCCCAAACCGGACGGGAATACGGCCACCGGGACATGTGTTTGTTTTTTGGGATGAAAGACCCCAGCAACTTCTACTACGTGCACACCGCTTCGGTAGCCGATCCCCACGCCCACAACGTCTTTTTGGTCAATGACGAGCCAAGAGTCGCCATTGCTGAGAAAACTACTGAGGGAGCCGACTGGGGCGCTACTGGCGACTGGCACACCATGCGCATTGAGCGCAACATAGCCGAAGGCAGCATTCGAGTCTATTTTGATGACCTGAGTGAACCCATCATGGTAGCCAAAGACACCCATTTCATGGAAGGCTTCATCGGTTTCGGTTCCTTCGACGATACCGGACGAGTGGACAACATCAAGATTTGGGGACCAGCCTCTCCTCCTCAGGGGTTTGGGTTCTTTCGATAAAGGTCGCGCGGTCTTCTAGGTCGCTAGCACCTCAGATCGTCCTTCATCGGTTCGACATTAGAAACGGTATCTCGATTGCGAGAGCTACATTTCCTCGGCCTGGAAGACTGAGCTACTGCTTGCCAGTGGCAATCCCCGCCTCTTTTCACCGAAAAGCGGGTCGTTTTCCCTTGCGAGGGAAAACGGGGCAGCGCGGAAAGGGTTCTCGCCTCAGATCGTCATTCGATATTCGTCATTCATCGGTTCAACATTAGGAGCCCGCCTTACCAGCGGTAATCATTTCCTCTGCCCAGAAGACCAAGGCCCTGCTTGCCATAGGCAGGGGAGCTTCATTTTTACATGTTACATTTGCTCTTTTTCGGTTTTTGATTTTCAACGTTTTGCATCATTGGATACGGAACCTAGAGGAAGAAGCGGAAATGCGGTTTGCTACAAGCATGAGACTCCTCCCGGAGTCATTGCTGCTAGCACCTCCGATCGTCATTCAATATTCATCATTCATCGGTTCGACATTAGTAGCCCCCCTTACCAGCGGTAATCATTTCCTCGGTCTAGGAAGACCTAGGTGCAATTGCCCTCAGCAACTCCCGTCTCTCGCTTCCCGCCGGGCAGCAGTCCCACTCAAACCAAAAAAAAGCCGCCCGAAGTCGGCTTTTGTATCATCGCTAAAGAAGGAAGCCTTCCTTAGTTTTTGACGATTTGAGAAGTAGCGAGACGCTCTCCTTGCTGAACTTTTACCACGTACACACCAGCAGGAGCGTTGATGGTAACTTCAGTAGAGATCTCACCAGCAATTGGCTGCAACTCTTGAGCAGTGATCTGACGACCAGTCAGGTCGAATACCGTTACGCTTACTGCTTCCTGAGTCAACTGAGCCGCTTCAACTTTGAAGGTACCTTGAGTTGGGTTAGGGAAGAAGGTTACGCCTGCCAGCTCAATATCATCACGAGAGGTAAACAAACCTTCGTTGAAGTATCCGTAGTGATCCAAAGCAGTCCAGTTAGCCGCCCAGAAAGATCCCTGGTTGGGAGGGAAAGCTCCTTTGTAAGGAGTAGGGGTGAAGAATCCAGTCTGAGGCGCGAGGTCAGAAGTAACGTCAGCACCAGAGAAACGTGGGTCCAAGCCACCGTCAGCGGTATAAGACAGACCAGCAATCATGGGATCGGCGATGGTGTTAGCAGCGCTCATGGTGTTCAATACGTCAGTTACGGCTGCAGAAACAGAAGCCGCAGAATCTACCCATCCTTCCGCAATGGGAGAAACGGTGTATAGATCAGCAGCAACATTACCAGCCACATTGTGGAAGATGTTGTTAGAAACAACTAGATCACCAGCTACGAAACGATCATAAGAAGACTCACCAACGAGAGAGTCTGACTTGTACTGTAGGTCGATGCCACGGCCTTGCTCCATGATGATGGAGTTGTACACTTTTCCGCCACCGTTGGCACGGAAGGTGATCGCACGATTGTTGGTTCCGGCAGGCAAGCTCCCGATCATGGTCATGTTGTGGATGGTAGGGATGCCGAAAGGCGTTCCATCTTCAGGGGTATCCGCACCATCCCACTCACCGAGACGATCACCGAAATCAGCAGACTGAAGGATGAACATCCACTGTACGTTTCCAGTCCAACCTTGGTCCAGGTCAAACATGTCATCAGAACCGAAAGCGATCACAACGTGCTTCAGGTTCACAGTTCCACCGAAGATCTCGATTCCATCGTCATCAGAAGCGTAAGACTCGACGTAGTCGATGATCGTTTTGTCTCCAACACCTGCGAGAGTCAATCCTTGGATCTCATTATTAGAGGCCAAAGCAACTCCTGTGTGGCGGATAGACACATACTTCAATACACCAGAAGAGTCATTGGGCTCGCTACCACCGAAAGTACCTACGGCGCCTGGTAGGGTAGAAGGAATCCCCTCTACTTGCTCCGTTCCGTTTTCGTTAGTGTTGGTAGGGGCATCACCACATACGATGATTCCTCCCCAAAGTCCCTTGCGCTGGTCATCCAAGAAGTCAGCTGGGTCGTTGACATCATCAAGGATAGACGAAAAGATGATGGGCTCAGACTCTGTCCCTTCAGCGATGATGATCCCATCACGCTCGATGATCAGAGCAGAAGCGTTTTCTTGCGCACCGGTGTCAGCCAAGACGACAGTACCTGCCTCAATGGTCAAGGTTTCGCCGTTGTCAACGCGGACATAGCCTTCCAATTTCCAGACTTTGTCTGCGGTCCAAGTGATTGTACCAGTGGTGCCAGAAACCACGGTCGTGTCCTGCCCGAAAGCAGTACTAGCTGCGAAGCTAAGAAGAATGAAAAGTGTAAAAATTACCTTTTTCATGAAAGTAAGATTGAGGTTTGAGGTTTGAAAGGTGATGGGGATTGGCTTGCCCATCTAGATGACGGCTTACAAAAAATTCTTAATTCAGATTGAAACTCAGGCCCAGAGAGAAGGTCCTCCCTACCCGATTATTCTGGAAGAAATACGTTTCCCCTTTGAAGTCTTGGGTGAATTTGTATTCAGGATTCAGTAGGTTGTTGGCCCGGAAACGAACCGATAGGTACTTCCCAATGTCTTTGGCGATAGAGAAGTTCAAAGAAGGACGAGGCTGTTCGTAGATGTCAGGAGCACCACCACCCACTGCGAAGAGACGAGGGCCAAACACATTGAAACTGGCACTGATCTGCAACCCGAGGTCTTCTTTGTCGATATAGGCCAATTCTCCATTCAAGACGTACGGCGACTGTCCGAAGAGCGGAATGGTAGTAGGGAGGGAAGGATCTAGCGTTTGGATCAGCTCGATTTCCCGAGGAAGCCATTTATGACAGGAAAAATGT
>JBCCCJ010000399.1:0-5742 GCA_039033615.1 Bacteroidota bacterium | reverse complement strand
GTACAATCGGATTCAGGACTTCGCTAACGTACTGGGTGCCTTGATTGACGAGGTCAGCCAAAACCCCACCGAACAACATTTCACCAATTTTACCCAATTCGTGGAGGCGGTTGTCGCTTACCACAAATGGTACGGAGGACAATAATCACCCACACCTATGCCTACCACTCCCACGAAA
This sequence comes from Bacteroidota bacterium, assembly GCA_039033615.1. GTDB lineage: Bacteria > Bacteroidota > Bacteroidia > J057 > J057 > JBCCCJ01. The sequence continues at coordinate 5,564 of JBCCCJ010000399.1, read as the reverse complement.
CAACTGAAGAAAAAGATTTTCTTCCGCGGTCGCATCAGAACCCTTACGGGACTTCACATCGGCGGCTCCAACAATCGCATCGACATTGGCGGGGTTGACAACGTGGTCATCCGCAATCCCGTCGATGACAAGCCCTACATCCCTGGCTCTTCTTTCAAAGGCAAAATGCGGTCCTTGATGGAGCAGATGTACGGAAAAGACTTTGATAAGGGAATTGGAAAAAGTGATTTTGGTATCATCTCTGATCCAAAACATGAGCTCGTCCGGCTCTTTGGCAACGCCAAAACAGAAGAAAAAGAGCAGAAACAAAATGTGCCTTCCCGTCTCATTGTCCGCGATGGGAGGTTGCTCACCGAGGGCTTAGAAGCGATCACTGACATCCCCTATACCGAACTGAAAACTGAAGTAACCATTGATCGCATCACTGCTTCTGCCACGCCTAGACAATTGGAGCGCGTACCCGCAGGAGTGGAGTTTGACCTCCAGCTGGTACTCAACATTTGGGAGGATGGGGAAATGCAGATTAACTCTGACGACGATAGAGCCAAGAAGAACACTAGCCTCCCCATAGAGCTCTCCGAAACGGAACTGGTGCAAATGGTGTTCAACGGCCTTCGGCTGGTGCAAGACGATTGCCTGGGCGGAAATGGCTCCCGTGGCAGTGGACAAGTACAGATTGGCCTGGCGAGTATCGAAGAGCGCAGCAATGCGTATTACCTGGATTTTTCTGGCTCCGCTGGCGCGGGTTATGAAACTTCGACCCATCAGATTCCCGAAGATTTGAAGCTATGGGATATCAGCTGATTCGCCTCCATTTCGAGACCCCCGTGCATGTGGGTACCTCCCGCGCGGAATACGACCGAGTGGCGGAGTGGATGCATTCGGATACCTTGTATTCGGCCATCATCCAAGCCTGGGCCGATTTGGGGATCGACCATCCGGCCTTTGAGATCAGTGCCAATGAAAAACGACCTGAAGTACTGGGCGCCATCCCTTGGGACTTCACCCTGAGCAGTCTGTTTCCCTTTGCTTCTCTCCAAGGCACTCCCCATTACTTTTTCCCGGCTCCTTTGGGTGGGCTGGCCTTGCCTAAACTGAGGTACGCCGCTCAAAAGCGCCTCCATGGAGTTCGCTTCCTGGAGTTAGATCCCTTCTGTGAATACTTGACGGATGGGGCAAAAGCAGGCTTTCTCCCCAATGCGCCAGATTTGGCCTATCAAGACCTCTTGGTCCAGCATCCTAGCGCATATTCTGCCAGCTTTCAGGACAGGGGCTTTTATCAAAAGCAGATGGTTCCTCGCAGTGTCGTACCACGGGAAGGAGCAGTTGCAACCGATACCGAAATCTTTTACCTTCAGCAATTGACCTTCGCCGAAGGCTCGGGCTTGTTTGGCTTGGTCCATACCGAAGATGAGCAAGCTGAACAACGCCTCCTCGCCGCCTTGCGATATTTGCAAGACGAAGGTTTGGGTTCCGACCGCCACGTAGGGATGGGGCAATTTCGCCTGGAAGTCGCTCCGCTACCTCCGGCCCTGTCAGCTCTGTTGACAGGCGAGACCTCGGCAACCCACCGCTTGAGCCTTTCTTTGCTACACCCTACCCATGAAGAAGTACCCCAATTGCTGGACAGCCCGACAGTCCGCTATCAATTGAAAAAGCGTGGGGGCTGGATCGGCCATGAGCCCTATCTTTCCCTGCGAAAAAATGCCATTCAGATGTTGGTCGAAGGCAGCATTCTCCAATCGGATCAGGCCTTCGCTGGCACCACAGTCAACCTGCGTCCTGACCTGGAACAACTGGGGCTACACGTTGCCCATCCCATCTTTAGAATCGGGCGAGCGATGTTGCTGCCCATTCACCTCTCCGACTATGAATCCTAAGACCGCTCCGTTCGATCCTCTGCACCACAATTATCAATTGGGGGTGCGCATCCTCACGCCTGTCCACGTGGGCATCGGCACCGATCAGGCATGGGAGCGGGCCTTGGACTTTTTTATGCAGGATGGTCGGCTCAACATCATTGAACAGTCGGGAGTCCAACGTTGGCTGATGAATGAGCCTGGGCGAGGTACTGGAAGTTTGTTGGACGAATACCTGGACTTGATGGGGCAGATTCCCCTGCCCTATGAGCGATTGGAAACCCTCATCCGTAACAGTGGCATAGACCTCCCTGCCTTTCGCACCCATGCCTTTGACTACCGAGGCTATGAGACCCCGCCCAATCAGATTCAACGCCACATTCGCACCGGGACAGGTCAGCTCTACCTACCCGGTTCCTCCATCAAGGGGGCCATTCGCTCTGCGATCTACCGCTATTTGTACCGCATTCTGCGGGTCCGACATGCGGATTCCCAGACCGAAAACAACCTGATTGGGAGCTTTGATCGCAGCATCATGCGCTTCATTCGGCCTTTTGATGTGCCGTTTGCCTCCTCCGAGTTGGTAGAGGTCTTTTTGATGAATCTCTACCGCAAGCGCGTCAACTGGGAGAGCGATTACAAAGACATGCCTTCTCTCACCCTGGAAACCTTGCGCGTAGGGGCTCAGGCGACTCAGCCCATGCGCTTGTCTATCGCCACAGGCTTTTTGGACATGGTGGAGCAAGGAATCAAGCGGCCCGAATTGTTGCCCAGTCACTTGCGCAAGATCATTCGTCGCGAGCGCCCGCTCGAGTTTTTGTTTGGCTTGATCAACCAGCATACCTTGCTGCACGTGGATCGAGAATTGGACTTTTTTCGCACCTACCCGCAAGCCGAGGATTTGGATCGCATCCTGGAGGTGCTTGAGGACTTGCAGCGCGACCTGCTGGCTATGGGGGAGGAACCCAGCCGCTGCATCCTGCGCATGGCTTGGGGCAGTGGCTTCCACAGTATCACTGGCGATTGGCGTTTTCCCGATCACCTGACGACCATCCACGAGCCAGATGAGCGCAACAAGGTCTATTCTCAGCGCCTCCGCAGCAAGGAAGCCGCTCGCTACAAATCCCGTCGCCTCGCCGAAAAGAATCGCGGCGACTACTTTGCACCTATGGGATTCGTGGAACTTTCGTTAGATTCGGAAAACGAATGACGATTATGGCGGACCGGCAAGCTTCCTCTCCCAAACATGCGACCCTCCAATTGAACGAATTGACCTTGGAAAACTACTGGGGCATCAAAGAAACTACCATTGCATTTGACCCTGAGTTGACCGTATTGATTGGTGCCAATGGAGCGGGCAAGACTGCGGTGTTGGATGCGTTGAGAAAAGCCTTTCAGATTTACGAGCAAGTCTTTCGGGGGCATCCCAATGTATCCAGCAAAGAGGTCTTTGAAGATTCAGACATCACCAATGGGGTGCGAAGGAGTGGAGGATTCAGCAGGGTCCGGGTGAAGGTAGATTTGGACTTTGAGGAATTTACCTCCTCAGAGCAAGGGGCTGGTGGAAAACCAAGGCGGGAGGCAAGCAAAAGTACTGATTCTGAGCAAGGGATAAACAATCGGCCTGAATCCAAGCAAGAAGTAACCTGGGCTTGTAACATTGAACCTAACAACTCCACCATTGATCGTGGAGAAACCGAAATTACCCAACTAGAATCCTACGTCAATTCCTTGAATCGCATTCTCAAGGCTGATCTAAAAGAAGCTAGATCAGCATCTGAGCAGACCGAAATCTTGCGGGACAAAGCCAATCTTTCGGCTCCCCTCGTTCTATATTTTGATTGCAGTCGGATCAGTTCTGATACCTTTCGCGCTCCGGCTCAATTTGCTGCGGGACAAGTTGAATATGCCTCCATTTTTGAAGCCTGGGACGGTGCCTTGGATCGAAACGCTTTCAGCTTTGAAGCTTTCTTTAGGTGGTTTCGACAGCAAAACGGCAAGAAGCAGCAAAAGAATCAAACCTCCAGAGAAAAAAAATTATTTGAGGCAGTCGGAGAGGCGATTTACGGGATGTTTGGCATGGGGAATTATCTGAAAGATATGAATTTCAGTTGGGAGACCGAGGATGGAGAAATCACCATCACCAACCTACAAGGCGAAGTAGTGAGTCTCTTCCAGCTATCCTCAGGAGAACAAAGTCTGCTCATCATTGCCGCGATCTTGGCGCGGAGATTGGTATTGGCCAATCCCGGTCGAGAAAACCCCGTCCAAGAGGGCTGCGCCATTGTCATGATAGACGAGATCGGTCTCCACTTACACCCCAACTGGCAGCGAGAAGTGATTCCCCGCTTGCGAGAAACATTTAAACAAGTCCAATTCATCGTTACCACCCATAGTCCCTTTGTGGTCAATCAGGTAGAGTCTGGAAATGTGATCATACTCAAAGAAGGGGGGAAAGCAGAATCGGTTCGGGAAGCCTTCCCGAGTTGGAATATTTATGGGGCTGACATCTATGAAGTGCTGAAATTGATTTTTGGGATGGACTACATGGTACCCACAGATGTGCAAGCTCTTCTGACAAGATATCATCAACTCATTACCGCAGGAAACACGGCCAAGGCAGAGGAGGTTCAACAAGAGTTAGAACAATTGATCGACCCCAATCATCCCGAATTGCTCAAAGGGAAATCGCGCATGGCGGTACAACAACTTGACTTGAAACTCTGATGCTGTATATCCAAAAAGAAGGAAGAGAACCCAAGGAATTCATCGCCTGGAAACAGGCGAGGAAAGCAGAACTTGCCAAGGCATATGAGGAAAAAAGTGGCCCAGAGATTTGGAAAATTCTACAGAGCAGTCCTCCAAAAGTACGAGATGAAGAAATCGACCAAACCCTCTACTATGACAAAAAAGCCTTGAAGCTCTTCTTGACCCAAGAACAGGGATCCCTCTGTGCCTATTGTGGCAAGAAAATTCAAGGAGGTGATGACACCAGCATCGAACATCTAAAGCCCAAAAGTAAGCATAAGACATCAACCTTTGATTTCAACAATTTAGTCGCTTCCTGTATGGGAGGCACCAAACTTATAGCACACCGAGCCACGGAAGAAGACTCCTGGGAAAGCATCTACCAACAATATGGGGTAGATAGAGACTACCTTACCTTTATCCATGAATACCACGATTCTCTCTCCGAAACTTCTAGTATTAAGAAAAAATTCCCTGGCTTCTACCTTAGGCCAGATGAGGAGCTAGTGGTTGGGGAACAAGTCTTGGTTTCCCCCCAACGGAATCGTAAAGCACAACATTGTGATGCTCGTAAGGGGAAAAAAGAACTCACCATTCTCCCTACCGAAGCAGGCTGTTATACCCGGTTTCGCTACCACGAGGCGGACATCACCTTTGCAGACCTTGATACCATTGGAAAAATCATCACAGAACCATCCCAACCTCAAGAAGTCATCGAAACGGTGAGAATTTTAGGATTGAATGATAATCCCGATTTGAATCGAATCAGAGCAAGCCACATACAGGCTGCTAGGGAAGCGCGAGAAGAGGCAAGAAAGTTATACCCTGGTCCATACTCCTAGACAAAATGGCGAATCGTGATTATTTGCGTAGCCTTCACCACAAAGGCGGGTTGGCCACGAAGCCCGAGGTGTTGGGGCGGCTTGTGGCGTTGCATGGGGCTTCGGCGGTTTTTTG
>JBCCCJ010000398.1:0-5744 GCA_039033615.1 Bacteroidota bacterium | reverse complement strand
GGCGCCCACCCACATGGCGAGATAGGTCGTGAGTTGAATCCCAAAATTCGGAGGCGTCGCCATGGATTGATAATTGATCAATTCCACCACAGAAATAGCGACCGCGCAGGCCCCGCCCAGTCCATTGAAGACCGAAACCATCTGCGGCATATCGGTCATCGCCACCCGCTTGGAAGCGACCAGTCCGATGGCTGAGCCAATGGCCAGGGCCACAAAAATCAGCAGGTAATTATCAGCCCCCTTCTCTAGTGGAAGAAAAAGCGTCACCAGAATGGCGATGCCCATGCCCACAGCGGCCAGCAAATTGCCTTTGCGCGCGGTTTTGGGAGTGCTGAGTTGTCGCAGACCAAGGATGAAGCAAATCACCCCTGCCAGATATCCGAGATTGACCAAATGGGTCATAATCGTAGGTCTTGTTTGGTAAAACAGAAGAAGCGCGAACGAAAAGGGATCAGGATTTTTTGCGGAACATTTCCAGCATGCGGTTGGTCACGGCATGTCCGCCGACCACATTGATCATGGCCAGCACAATCCCGATAAAGCCGAGGGTGAGAGCCAGATAGTCATCGGATTCTGCCTGTCGCATCAGCAGAATGGCTCCGATGATGACCACGCCACTGATGGCATTGGCTCCCGACATGAGGGGCGTGTGCAACACTGTCGGCACTTTGGCGATCAGCTCGAATCCAAGGAAGATGGCCAACACCAGGACGTAGATCATGGTGAGGTTTTCGCTCAGGAAGGTGAATATCATTTCCATCAGGGAAGGGGTAAACAGTCAAATCGAGAAAATGAATCAGCCTTTAGCGGCTGCAACTTGGGGCGCACCTAGATAGGTAGCAGAAACGATTTCATTGGCGAAGTCGATCTTGTCCGGGCCATCGGGGCAGATATAGCGGAAGAAACTCAGGATGTTATTGGCGAAGAGCGCACTCGCATCCCGGGGCAAAGAATCGGCCAAGTTGGAGTTGCCAACAATCTGGACCCCATGTACCTGGATGCTTTGCTGGTCTTTGGACAATTCACAGTTGCCGCCTGTAGCTGAAGCCATGTCGATGATGACGCTGCCCGGCTTCATGGCTTTGATGGTCTCAGCAGTGATCAGGATGGGAGCGGTTCGACCGGGGATGTTGGCGGTGGTGATGATCACATCGGATTTGCTGGCTCGTTCGTGAATCAGGGCGCGTTGTTTGGCTTGATATTCTTCGGTTTGGGTAACGGCATACCCGCCTGCGGCTTGATCTTCGCGCGCGCCAGCGACTTCCACGAATTTGGCCCCCAAACTTTCCACTTCTTCTTTCACCGCCGAACGAACATCAAACGCCTCTACCACTGCTCCCAATCGACGAGCGGTTGCAATGGCTTGTAAGCCTGCTACTCCTGCACCCAGAATCAGGATCTTGGCTGGCGGGATGGTTCCCGCAGCACTCATCAGCATCGGAAAATAACTCGGCAGCAAATGGGCCGCTTCCAAAACTGCTTTATACCCTGCCAGGGAGGCCATGCTGGACAAGATATCCATGCTCTGCGCAATGGTCGTTCTGGGAATGAGGTCCAGGCTAAACGGCCACAAGTCCGTCGCGGCTAATTGGGTTTTTCGCTCGGGATGAGATCGCGTGTCAAACTGAGCGATGACCATGGTTTTCGGAGCGAGTAGGGCGAGTTCTGCCTCAGAAGGCGGAGAAATTCGAGCCAAAACGTGGGCCTTGGGAAATAGCGCTTCTTTGGTCCCCATCTTTGCCCCCACTACCTCATAGGAAGCATCTGGATAAAAAGACTTTTCTCCGGCTCCCTCTTCTACCCAAACTTCATGTCCGTCCGAAATGAGCTTCGCTGCTACGGCTGGATGAATGGCTACCCGTGCGTCATCTGGTTCTTTGCCAACAACAAACATCATAGCGTATGTGATAAACTGAAAGTGCGCAGGAAAGGAATGGTTGCTCGTACAAAGGTGTCAATTTTTTTCTCTCTTGCAACCCTACAGCCAGGAATCTCCTCTGAGAGCATAGATAAGGAAGAAAAAAACTCCTGAAAATGTTTGTGTTATTGCTCATAACTTCCGTGCAACCATGAAAACACTTTTGATCTTTTTGGCACTGCTGGTGCCCACTTGGCTATTGGCCCAGTTACCCAAAGCTGATTCACAACCCAAAACTGCCTTACCCAAAATTGGCTCCTTGATCTTGCAATTGGATCATCCGTCCCTGAGGAAAAATGCCGTGATCCCATTAGGGCAGAGTCTTCAACTCAAGGGGAACCTAGGTTTGGGCTATATGGCTGGCAAGAACTGGCAAATCGGTGGCCGTTTACGGCTCGGTTGGCAAACCAACAATTTTGGAGAAACCCGGAACCATTTTCCAGAACTAGGCCTCAATCTGTACAGTCGGCATTACCTGGATTTCAAGCGCTGGTATGCCTTTGCTGAATTGGGGATCGGTGGGCAACAGATGAAAAATCTCAGGCAGCTCAAGGAGCCTCTGGTGTCCAACTTGTATGGCGAAATTCGCTATGGGGTCGGCCTCCCCATCGGAAAACGAGTCAGTTTGGAAGCCTCCAATGCGGTTCAATTGAACCATCAAGTTTCTTTTTACCAAGGAGAATCTGCAAGCCGCACTGCGCTGTACCTCCTTGCTCCCAAACTCAGCTTGAACATCCGTTTGGGGAAATAATCCCCAAGAATGAATGATATAATTTGATCTTCTCATCACCGGAACCGGGCCTCTGCCCGGTTTTTTTGGGGTTCATGCCGTACCTTTGTTTGTGCCATCTCACCTTCTCATTTCTCTCCCTTTTCTATGCTAGGCTTGCCATATGACATTCAGGAAATTGCTCAGGCAGCTCTCGCAAAGGACCTGCATCAGGGGAGTTGGCCGTTGACAAAACTCCGCTATGTAGCCTTTGATACCCGGCTGATTACCCATGGAGAGGAGACTTTGTTTGTCGCCATCAAAAGTACCCACCGGGATGGCCATGCCTATGTGCAAGCAGCCTTGGACAAAGGCGTTCGAAATTTCTTGGTAGAGCAACCGGTAGATGCTGAGGGGATCAATTATGCGTTATGTGAAAATACCCTCGATGCGCTGCAAGCCTGGGCGATGTTTCATCGGCGCCGTTTCTCCTATCCAGTTGTGGGAATTACCGGGTCCAACGGCAAGACCATTGTAAAAGAATGGGTGAGCACCTTGATTGAAGCGGAGAGGCAGTTGGTCAAAAGTCCCATGAGCTACAACAGCCAATTGGGGGTGCCCATCTCTGTCCTTCGGATGCATCCACAGGCTGATTGTGCGCTCATCGAAGCAGGAATTTCTCAGCCAGGGGAAATGGCATTCCTCCACCAGATCATTCAACCGACCCTTGGGGTGATGACCCACTTTGGCACGGCTCATCAAGAAGGCTTTGCTTCAGAGGAAACCAAACTTCAGGAGAAACTGCAATTGTTTGAAGGGGTAAAAAAGGTCCTCGCAGGATCAGGACAGCCAGAAGTGCTCAGCGCTTTGGAAGCGCTTGGTCTGTCCCTTCAAACCATTGGCACCAGAAAAGAGGATAATGTACAAGTGGACTTCGCTGGTGAGCATATCTTTCTTGAGCGGGTTGTGGAGAGTTGGGAATTGGGGGCAAAACCAGCAAGCCCTGCGGATCAGGAAAACCTCCTACTCAGTCTACTCGTGGCGCATGAACTGGGGGTGAGTTGGGAAAGCTTGCGAGGGAGAATTCCGTTGTTGTTGCCAGTAGAAATGCGCAGCGAATTGCTGACGGACAATCCAGAGATCACCCTGATCAACGATAGCTACAATTCCGATCCCGACTCGGTCCGCAATGCGTTTGGGATGCTGATGCAAACCCGCAATCAACCACACCGACATATCATCCTGAGCGACTTGCCTCACCTGGGAGAATTGCAGGTTTCCACTCAGCAAGGTTTGTTGCAGGAGGCGATAGAATTGGTGGGGCGAGAATGCGTTCGTACAGTTGGCCCTGTTTTTCATCAGATTGGGGGAAGCCGCAGCTATCCAAATACCGAATCCCTCCTGGCAGAGTTACGATACGAGGAATTTGTCGACAGCACCGTCCTGATCAAAGGAGCGCGCAGTTTCGCCCTCGAACGCCTCATTCCCCGCTTGACCAGAAAATTGAACGCGACGGAATTTGACATCAGCCTCCAGGCACTCCGCAATAATTTTCGTTTTCTGCAGTCTCAGGTTCCAACGGGTACCAAGGCCATGTGCATGGTGAAGGCCTTTGCTTATGGCAGTGGGGGCTGGGAAATTGCCCAAACCCTGGAGCAAGTCGGGGCGGATTACCTGGCGGTGGCCTTCGCCTCTGAAGCGATCGAACTCCGCCAAGCCAACATCCGCCTGCCAATCATGGTCATGAATCCTGACTTGAGCAGCATCGAAGCGTTGATTCGGTACCAAATCGAACCAGAAGTCAGCAATGTTTCTTTCTTGAGGCAATACCTTCGGGCAGCCAAATTGGCGGGTTTGGCTCCGATTCCCCTCCACCTGAAGTTGGAAACGGGGATGGGGCGGCTGGGATTCAAGGAAGAAGACCTGCCTCAGTTGGTGGAACTGTTTCTCCAACAACCGGATTTGCAGGTGGTAAGCGTACTTTCTCATTTGGCAGCGGCTGATCTGCCGGAAGAAGATGCCTTCAGTCAACAGCAAATTCAGCGCTTTCAGGCCATGTACACCCATTTGCACCAGCAACTTGGGATCGTTCCTATGCGCCACATCTTGAATACCGCTGGTCTGCTCAGATTCCCCCAGGCAAGTGTTGAAATGGTCCGAATGGGAATTGGTCTGTACGGGGTCCATCCGCTGGGGCAAGCCTCAGAGTTGGAAGAAATCGGTAGCCTTCGATCCCTGATCTCCCAAATTCAGACCCATCCTGTAGGTAGCAGCATTGGGTACGGTCGCTCCCAACGCACCGAGCGGGAAAGCCGGATTGCTACCGTGCCGGTAGGCTATGCCGATGGCATCCCCCGCAACCTCAGCAATGGAAAGATTGGGTGTTTGGTACGAGGAAAACGAGCCCCCGTCGTTGGGAGAGTTTGTATGGACATGCTCATGTTGGACGTTACCGACATTCCAGAGGCGGAGGCCGGGGAAGAAGTAGTCTTATTTGGCAGACAAGGGGAAGCCTTTCTATCGGTCCAAGAAGTCGCCGAAGCGGCAGGGACGATTCCTTATGAAATCTTGGTGCGCATCAGTCCCAGGGTACGGCGGGTGTATGTGCGGGAGTGATTTAATCAAACTAGGTATGAAACTCAAGAAAGTACCACTCATTGCTCGCAGTGGAGTAAAGGAATCTCAAGTCTTGGGAAAAATTCCGAGTCTTAGGTCAGGTTATTATCTGCTTCTCAACAATGCAATTGGAGGAGACGCTCCCAAAGACTTCATTCAGGTTTATCAATATGGCATAGGCAGAAAAAATACGCCATCCACCTGGCCTAGGTACATCGCAAAAGTGGGACATAAATGGTATCCCATGGAGAGCATTACTGAGCATCTCCTCAATGAGATCGGAAATGCCTTAGGGGTACGAATGGCTGAGTCCTTGCTTCGAATGGCACATGGCCAACTCCGTTTTCTCAGTCGATTTTTCTTGAAAAAGAACCAATCTCTCACCCATGGTGCTGAAATTTATTCTGCCTATTTAGGAGAGCAAGACCAAACGTTCGTAGATGAAATCGAACGCCAAAATCTCTCTAGCAGCCTGTCGGATTATGGCTATCAATATAGGAG
>JBCCCJ010000397.1:0-5749 GCA_039033615.1 Bacteroidota bacterium | reverse complement strand
GGGTTTTTCAACACGCTGTCCACCTGAATGGCGGTGTAGGTCTTGCCCGCTCCTTCAAGCGTGACAATCAACCCTTTAGCGCTGAGATCATTTTCTTCGGCAAACTCCAACGCATCTCCAGTGGGGAGGTAGCCTTGTTGGATGCGAATGTATTGTTCGCTTTCATCAGGATCCAGGATGCCAAAGACGATCCAGATGTCCTTTTCATCGGCATTGATGTCGATATCGGAGGAACAAGCGCCAAGCACCAGGCCGGCCAGAATCAAACAAAGAAGGCTGATTTGTTTCATGGAAAAGTAGATGAACTGCTATCAGACTGCGAATATGGGAGAAAATCCTAATTTAGCCCAAATTCATTTTTCCTTCCCAATAACGAGAAAAAGCTCCAAGAAGGCATGTCTACTGCGAAAAAAGCAATCAAACGCGTAACTACGCACGTTCTCAAGGCGATGAAAGAACGAGGAGAGCGCATCTCCATGCTGACCGCCTACGATTATTCCATGGCTCAAATTGTGGACGATGCGGGGATCGACATTGTGCTGGTGGGAGATTCTGCTTCCAACGTCATCCACGGTCACGAAACCACCCTGCCGATTACCCTGGATCAGATGATTACCCATGCCTCAGCTGTGGTACGTGCGGTGAAACGAGCCCTTGTGCTGGTAGATTTGCCTTTCGGAACCTACCAGGGCGATTCCAAGAATGCCCTCAAAAGTGCGATCCGCATCATGAAGGAGTCTGGTGCTCACGCCGTCAAATTGGAAGGGGGAGAATTTGTGATGGATTCCGTCCTGCGCATCATCAGTGCAGGCATTCCCGTGATGGGACACTTGGGATTGATGCCCCAGTCCATTTACAAATATGGCACCTACACCGTTCGGGCCCGAGAAGAAGAAGAGGCTGCCCAACTGCTCAAGGACATCAAGAAGCTGGAAAAAGCTGGCTGCTTTGGCGTGGTAATCGAAAAAATCCCCCGCGACTTAGCTGCCCAAGCCACCGCCAAAGTGAGCATCCCCACCATCGGTATCGGAGCTGGCCCAGATTGCGACGGTCAAGTCCTGGTCACCCACGACATGCTCGGCATCAACAAAGAATTTTCTCCCCGCTTCCTCCGCCGCTACGGAAACCTCTACGACGTCATGAAAGACGCTGTCTCCAACTACATCGAGGATGTGAAGGCTCGGGATTTCCCGAACGATGAGGAGGCGTATAGGTAAAACAACCCATTACTGATACAAGGAAGGAGCATTTCTCGCGAGAAATGCTCCTTCTTTTATTTAATGGGCATCAAACTCACTCCACTCTCGCCCCTATCACCTCCTCCTGATCAGCCGTGATGATCCGCCAACTCATGCCCCCTTTTTCTGCGGGGGTAAAGAACGACCGATCGCCATGTACGGTAAAGAACGACCCATCCGAAGTGGGGAAGAGCAGATATTGAAAGTACCTGCTCTGATTGGGCCAGGTGGCTCGGAGGTGCGCTTCTTCGATGATGAGATCTACTTGGATGGGGGCTTCTCCCTTGGTCAGAAATTGATCATCGTCTGGGCTGAACGTGTAGGTGCCGACCAATTGCTGCAAAGCCGAGATAGACAGATCCGCTTTCTTCCACGGAGAGAAATTGGGCTCTCCACCCAGCCATTCCAATTCATCCCATTTGCCGTTCAAGACATATTCTTTGGTGGCAAAGGCCTGCTCTAGGCTGCGGAGGCCGTTTTGAAGGTATTGATTCTCAAAATAGATGGGGTACGCATGGGGACTGAGAACCGACAGGTATTCTTGGAAGGTAAAATTGCCTTCTGGCGTCTTCACCTTATGCCCACGACGTGCCAAATCTGAGATAGGGATGGAGCCGAGGTAGCGCTCTGGAAGCTGACCCTCCGGATCGGTGGCAATCAACATCATTTCCAATTCCTCTGCCGGAAAGCCTAACTCCTTGCCCGTTCTCCGCTGCGTGATGTGGAATGCCGTGGTATAAGGATCCAGATTTTGCCAACTTCCTCCATAAGATTCTGCCAAGTGCGTAGAGAGATCGGCAATGGCTTCTTCTTTCAGGTTGGTGAGATCCTCTTCTTTTTGGAGAATGAGTTTTCCCGACTTCAAATCTTGGAAGATGCGTGGGAACATTTGCTGGAACATGGGTTCCATGGCCGCCACATGTCGCTCGGCATAGGCATCGGAAGGGTCCAGCACTTCATAAGGCGTTGCGTAGCGATGAAATCGCCAAATGGTCAAATATTCGCCATCTTCCAGTGGACGTTCAGTGGACTGAAAATCATCCGATTGGGGAACCGTACATCCGATGCCAAGAAGCATGAGGCAGGTCATCAGGGAGGAGATCCACGAAGCAGCATTCACACGATTGGTCATAATTCTTTTGGGTAAGGTACAATACTTGCCAAAGATGGCCCATCTCCCCTCGGCAGTTGCGAAGCAAACGTAAAAGCTTGTTAAAGTTGTTACAAGGCTATGAAAAGCGACAAAAATGGCGGAATTTTCTTCCATGAAAGCCCTCACCTACCTTCCATACCTCTGGCTCACCTTGGCCTTGTTGATCTTGGGAATCGGGATCGGGCAAGTGGTGAACCTGGATACGATTCGGGAACAGGTCGAGAGAGGCTTGTTGGTGGGGCAGGAAGAAATCGCCCATCAGGTCGCAGAGCAGTTGAGCAGTCGCTATGAATCCCTGGTCAAGCAAGAGCTGACCAGCCTAAGCAAGCGAGGCGAGATGGTGCTCCCTTCCCCGGTATCGGTGCAATCCACCAGGGGGCCAACTCCTTTGCTACCTCGAATTGCAGATAGATGGGCCTTTGTTTTCCCGGATTCTGCCACCCAAAGCTGGACCATGAGGAGCTATTTTCCTGGAACGCCTGAGCAATGGAGGAGCAACCAAGAAATGAAGCAACTCATTCAAGAACGCTTGCCGCAAGCCTACCAGCATTGGGGGCCTCAGAGTCAGTCCTTCTGGGAAAATACGATCGACAGTACCTTGCTCCTGTACCAGCAGGACCAGTTTTTTGGCCCACTCAAACAAGTCGCCTGCCAACCCATGTTTGATCCTCTGCGCGGAAATTTGCTGGGCTTTGCTTGTATTCAGGTACATCCAGACCTGATTCAGGACAGCGTGTTAGCTCCTTTTTTTGAGAAAGAATTTGAATCCCTGGTGAATCAACGTTCAGATGGCATCCGTTCTGAAGTGGTCGCCCTGAAAATCAGGACCAATACCCAAGAGGTGCTGTTTCGGGCCCCCATTTTGAATTCTGCTCCCCTGGAAACTCAGGTACCCATCGACCAACTCAGTCCCTATTTGGCTTGGTTGGTGGTACAAGTGGGATTCGTGGGAACCACGTCCGAGCTAGTCGCTCAATCTTTGCATCGACGCAATCTGTGGCTGGTGGGAGGATTGACGGCGGGCCTTCTCGGGCTACTTGGGTTCATTTATGGGTTGAATCGTCAATCCAGTCGATTGCAACAAATGAAAACGGATTTTGTCGCCAATCTCTCTCACGAGCTCAAAACGCCCTTGAGTTCCATTCGTCTGGCGAATGCCAGCCTTCGCCTGGGAAGAACCTTGAATGAATCCCAATTCCAGCGGATGACCGAATTGATTGAGCAGGAGAGTTTGAAATTGGAAAGAATGGTGGGGCGATTGTTAGACTTTTCCCGCCAAGAGAGTGGACAAGACTTCCTGAATCTTCAACCAATGGAGGTAGCGGAATGGTGGCCCGCGTTTCATGCGCAGCTAAGAGAGAACATTCACTTGCGTGGGCAGCAGATCAGATGGCAAGGCGAACCTCCTCGCGGCATGCTATTCGCCGATCAACAGCAGATCGAAGAGGTCGTGGAAATCTTGGTGGACAATGCCTTGAAATATGCCCCCAAAAGTGAAGCCATTTGGATTCAGACGCATTGGCAAGAGGAGGCTTGGCATCTTCAGGTGACGGACCATGGGCCAGGCATCCCCAAGCGGGAACGAGCCCGGATCTTTGAGCCTTTTGTGCGTTTGGAATCGGTCGAGGTACACACCACCAAAGGTCATGGATTGGGATTGAGCCTCGCCAAACAGATCATCGAAGCTCATGGAGGGACCATTTCCCTGAGATCCAAGGTGGGAACAGGCAGCACCTTCGAGATTACCCTGCCTAAACCTACCTCGGTATGAATCGCAAGGCCCCAGCATTACGTGCTCCTGTCCTATTGGTGGTGGAAGATGACCCCAGCCTCCGGGAATTGCTGGAGCAAAATCTCCGTTTTGAGGGCTACCGGGTGGAAGTGGCCAGCAACGGAAAGCAAGGGCTAGAAGCGGTAGAAATTCATCAACCTGACTTGATCCTGCTGGACTTGATGCTTCCGGTGATGAGCGGATTGGAAGTGTGCAAGCGGCTCAGGGGGACGGGAAATGAGGTGCCCATCATCATGCTCACGGCCAGAGATACCCAAGTGGACAAAATTCGGGGCCTCAAAATCGGGGCGGACGATTATGTCAGCAAGCCGTTTGATTTGATGGAACTCCTGGCCAGGATTGAGGCGGTCTTACGACGGACCCAGCAGCCGGGGCGATATCAGGAGGAAATGCAGGTGGGGAACATCCGGGTTCACTTTGGCGAACAAATGCTGCACAATGGAACAGCGCAGATTCCCCTGACCCGGCAGGAATGTCTCCTGCTTCAATACCTCATGCATCAGGCTGGTCAGGTGTGCGCTCGGGAACAAATCATGGCCGATGTCTGGGGACATGATGAGTTGTTTTCGTACCGAACCATTGACACCCACATCACCCGCCTTCGCCAGAAAATAGAAATCAATCCTTCTCAACCTCGGCACCTCCTCACCGTTCATCGGGTAGGCTATCGGTTTCAATTTTGAGTAGCGACCGAATCAGGTAGCAGTTGGGCAGGGGGAAGGGGAAACCCAAAGGCTTCCACCGGATTCAAACGGGTCAATTGATCGATTTCCTCTTGGCTGAACCCTGCTTCTGCTAAGCGGGAAAGGAGTAGGGTAGGGATGGCATCATACGGACGAATGGCGCCCCCTCGCGGAAAACTATTGCCGTCATGGGAGAGCAGCACTTTCTGAAGCAAGTTGGCGTCGCGAAATTGCTCCAACCATGTTACATACTGATTCAGGTTTTCCTCTTTTACCCCATCCAGGGAAATCCAAGCGCCTTCTTGGGCAAATTCCAGGAGGATCTTGGGATCTCCCACCTTGTTTGCGTGGACCCAGACCCAATTGTCGGGAGAGACGCCGAGCGCTTGCAGGGTTTCCAATTGAGCGAGGGCGGCTTCTTCATTGCCTCCAGTATGGACCGCCAGGGTAAGTCCAGTTTCCAGATGGGTGAGGACCCCCGCCCGGAACAATTTCAGATCAACCTCCGATACTTCCCCCTCATCAAAAGCCAATTTGATGAAACCTGGCCGAATGTCGGTCCCGTCGATGCCTTCTTCATATTCAAGCATCCAGATTTGCGCGATTTCCCATTCACTGGATTCCAACACCAAGGGAGGAACGTAGCGATCTTTGGCTGCCCCGTAGAATCCAGTATTGGTCACGATGTGGATGCCCGTAGAATCAGATAGCTGTTTCAGGAGCTTCGCATCCCTGCCAAAGAAGGCCGTGGTACAGTCAAAAATGGTCCCTACCCCTGCTTCCTTCAAGCTGCGTAAATAGGGAATGACCTGTGCAAACAGGGCGGTGGTGTCATAGGTTGGGGAAATTTCCGGCTCTGCACCAAAATTGGACATGATGTGCT
>JBCCCJ010000396.1:0-5776 GCA_039033615.1 Bacteroidota bacterium | reverse complement strand
CTCACTTTACCGGACTCATCGACAATGGTGAAAGTCAAGCGGCTCTTGCTGACCTCCTCCGGGATGAGGTAATCATACCTGACCGTAAAAGAGCGGGTATTCTGTTGGACCGTTCCAAAAATGTGATCGATAAATGGATCATCGAAGGCAGGATCAGATACGTTGAATCCAGAGCCATTTTGGCCGGGATTTGAAGCGGCAATGATGCAAGACTTGATGTCTACCTCGGCCTTGACGGTGATTTGAAAGCTCACCATTTCATTGGCAGCAGCACTTTCTCCTGCGATCGGCTCAACGAGGAGTTCCGCATCAGATAGACCGTACTGGACTTCCAGCCCTTCTTCCACAAAATCTACACAAGCAGATGGCAAGAGGGAGAAGAGCAGCAGAAAAAAGAGACCAGATATGTGTGATAGAAATTTCATAGAGCACTTGTTTGCGACCGGGCTTACTTCCACCAAAACATGGAATCCCAATGATCCTGATACCATTCTTCAAAACTGCTCCCAGAGCCATCAATGGAACTGATAACCGGATAATTGCTGCTATATATCGGCTCCTGAAAGATGGGCATCTGCAAGTCTTTGCCTTGTAAAATCCACATCAAGGCTTCGTTGCGGCTTTCATCGCTGCTAATGGTGATGTCAAAGCCTGAGGACCGCGCCTTCTCTACGTTGGCGGGATTGTTGGCCAATTCTGCATCCGAATAAGCCGCCCGACTTGGAAATCTGCTTCCACTACCGTTGGGACCAAAATTCTCAGCTCCGGAAGAGGCACGCAATTCTGGCAGCATGGTCCGTCGGTGATCAAAATAGGGTTCCAGTCCCAGGAAGAAGGAGGCCAACCACTTTTGTTCGGCGATGAGGGTCAGACGATCCCTGCCACCATCGTAGTCCACTGAGACCTGCTGGAGATATGCACTGAGATCATGGTAGCCTTCGTCGGCATAGGCTCCTTCATAGGCATCGCTGCCGAATTCTGCGCCATAAAAGTCAAAGGAGGCCTCAATTCCTTGCTCATAATGCAGGCGAGCATCTCCAGAGATGATGCCTCTTTCGATGGCTTCAGCCAGGAAAAAACTCCTGCTCTGCATACAAGGCAATGAGGGTAGGCGTAGAGGCGGATTCGATCAGGGGCAAGCCGGTGGCATCTTCTTTTCGGAAAAAATCTCCCAAGGCAGAGGCATAGGGAAACCCACCATTCCAAAGCGCAGCGTGTGCATTGTCGGTGGTAATTCCGTATATGTGCCCGGCATATTTTACTGGTCCGGGATTGCTGGGCAAGACATGGGTTGCCGGATTGCTGTGTACTTGCCGGACGGGTTTGGCGAGGATCGGCAGGCGGGGATCGCTCAGAGAAATCAGCCGCTCGATGAAGACATTGCTGAAAGGCGCTTCTTCGATCTTGGCTTTGCTGATGTTGAACAATACCGAAGGTCGCTCAATCGGATCGTTTTTGAAGGAAGCATTGTCCTCATTGGACTCCATGATTGGATAAGCCTCTGGATCCTTGATGATCTCATCAAGGATGGCCCTGGCTGCCTCTGGGTCCGCATCATACATATACATCGCCAGTCGAATACGGAGGGCATTGGAAAACTTTTTCCACTTCAGAATGTCTCCTCCGAATACCAGATCACTGGATTGATTGATGGGAACTTCTTGTCGGTTGAGTTGTTCACCAGCCTCTTTCAGCTTTTGAAGGATGGCTGGATAGATGTCGGCCTGGTTGTCGTAGGTACTCAGCAGCGGAGGCTCGTCAGAGATGGGATCAAAATAAGGCACGTCTCCATACAAATTGGTGAGCATAGAGAAGGTGTAACTTTCCCAGATATCTGCGATGGCTTCGTAGCGGGTATCGCCTGCTTGCTGGGCGGCATTTCTCAGGTTTTTCACCACTCGAATGGCACTGTACATGGGCACCCAAAAGCCTGAATCATCAAAGGCGTGCCAGGATTTATGTCGGTTTCCCTGACTTAGGCTCTTGGTTTTGCCATGGTATTCACATACGGCAGGAATGACGTTCCACGCTAGATAATCAAAGCCATCGACCGTGGACCAGAGCATGGGCACCAAAAACACCGAAGGATCTACGTCGTTCTCATTTTCTAATTCCAGGACATTGTTAGGCGTATTGGGATTGATATTGAGGTCTTCATCCCAGGTATCACAGCCTACCATCAGCCAGAAAAAGACCGCACCTGTGATCCAAAACGAGGTTCGAAAAGGGAAGAAATATCTGTTCATGATCTCCTAAAATTTGAGGTTGAGGTTAAGGGCAAGGTTGCGGAGAGAAGGAGTTCCGCCTCGATCCAGGCCAGGTACTGCCCCTGCCTGATCAGAAAAGCTGAAGGTTTCCGCATCAACATTGGGCACTTCGGTCCAAACCGCGAGGTTACGGGCGACGGCACCAATTTGCGCTGACGAAATAGACAACCGGGAAATGAGTTGTTCCGGAAAGCGGAAGGAGAGGCTCAATTCCCGAAATTTTAAATAGGTAGCGTCGTAGATCACCGCTTCGGGGATTTCGCTGTCCATGATATTCTCCCAATATTGCTGCCCGGTCAGTCCGCCGGAGCTTAGGCCAGATTCTCTCAGGTCGTCTGTCGTCAACTTGCGGTAGGTACCATCCTCCAGATACATGCCGTCCGGGACAATGTTTTCTCGGGGCGTAACAACTCCATTTGCATCGGTTCCGCCCAAAAGGGTAGCTTCTGAAAGCCCCCGGATGTTCAGGTTGTAATTGGTGGAAGAGTAAAATGCCCCCCCATATCTGACATCCAGGAGGAAGCCAAGATTCACCGGCCCCCAGGCAAACTCATTGTACCAAGACCCCATCCAATCAGGGTTATAGTTGCCCAAATAAATCTTCTCGCTTCGCTGGGTATCCCCCGATTTGGTATAGAGAATTTCGCCATTGGGTGCCCGTTGATAGCCTTTTCCATACATCGCCCCTCGTCTTTCGCCGAGCTTGTCTTCTACGAATAGGTGGGTGGTAATACTTCGGGAAAGAAAGGCGTCTGGATTCTCCGGGTCGTATTCTTCTACGATGGAGCGGTCTCTGGACCAGTTGACCGTCGTATTCCACCTTAGCTTCTTGCCTTCGATGATGCTACCCGTAAGCATGAGTTCCCAACCGCTACTCCGGATTTTTCCGGCATTTTTCAAGATGAAGTCATAGCCAGTAGTGGGTGAGACTTCTACCCGAAGAATCTGGTTGAAGGTAAGCGAATTGTAATAGGTAAGATCCAGGCCAAGCCGGTTGTTGAAGAAACGGATATCGGTTCCTACTTCCCAGGCGCTGGTGATTTCAGGCTTCAGCTCAGGATTCGCTTTGACATTGCTTTGGATGATGGTCGCAACCCCGTTTTCTCCGGTTCCCCAGGAGAATTCATCCTGCAGAGCATACGGGTCGGTGTCGTTCCCTACCTGGGCGAGACCGCCCCGAATTTTCCAGAAGGTGAGCGCTCGGGGGAGGCTCAAGGCTTCATTCAGGACTACACTCAGGGTAGCCGAAGGATAGAAATAGGAATTGTTGTCCACTGGCAAGGTCGAAGACCAGTCATTACGGGCTGTAAGATCGAGATAGAGAAAATCCCGATAGGAGATATTGGTAAACGCATATAGCGAATTCAATTGCTTCTCATATCGACGATTGGAGGTTCTTGGGAATACCCGTCGGTTCCCTAGGTTGTAGACGTCCGGCACCAGCAACTGATCCACAGTACCCGAAACCCAAGAACCATCCTGGCGTAAATGGTTGCCTCCTACCGAGATGATCGCATTGAGATCCGCCCCGAAATCACGCTGGTATTTCAACAGGAAATCAGCGTTCAATTCCCTGGAGCGGGATTGTTGGGTGGAATAAGAGCCATATTTGTTGTCATTTCCTACAGTGCTGAAAGCGGTGCGGGCATTCTCATCCCGGAAATTTCGGTTTTGTCCAATCCGCCCCATGAGGGAAAGGCCTTCTGCGATTTGATAGGTGGTGGTGACATAGCCGATCAAGCGTTGGGTCGAGAAGCCGCGTCTATTTTCTCGTAAGACAAAATAGGGATTGTTTTCGCTGGCCCGCCATTTGAGTTGTTGCAGGCCTTCCATTCCCGGTATCCAATAGCCCTGGAGCGCCTGGATTTCGACATTCCGTGGATATAGGCGAACGTCCTGGCTTTGGTTGTTGTCGCTGCGGGAGTCGATGTACTTGACATTTGCCCGGATGTCCCATTTGTCGGATAAGTTCCAGCCAGCGGAAAAGTCGATTCTGTCTGTGTTCAGTCCCGTATTGGGGATGATCCCTTTTTGGATGATGTTGGTGTAGGACAAACGGAAGTCGCCTCCTTCATTGCTACCAAAAACTGCGACGTTGTTGTTGGCGATCAAGCCTGTTTCATAAAAGTCTCTGACATTGTCCGGATGAGCCACCCATGGACCTATTCCCGTAAACTGCGGTCGATCCTGCCCATCAAATCGCGGCCCCCAATTGATGCGAGAATCGTCATTGGAGATCGATCCGTCAGGAAAGGTGCCATTGTTGCCATCAAAATACTGATAGATATTCCCTGAGCCTTGCCCAAATTCATTTTGGTAGGTGGGAAGGATGAATGGTCGTTGGAATGCCACACTGAGATTCACCTCTGCCCCTACTCTATCTTGGGTACCAGAAGCCCCTGATTTGGTCGTGATGAGAATCACCCCCGCTGCCGCCCGCGAACCGTACAGGGCGGAAGCAGCAGGACCTTTTAGCACCGAAATCGACTCAATGTCATCGGAGGCTACATCGTTAGAAGCAGCGGGAATCCCGTCGATGACGAACAGAGGGCCATTTTTTCCTGCGAGCGAGGTTTCTCCCCGGATCACAATTCTGGCACCTCCACCGCCGAGGCCACCACCACCCTGGGTGATGTTGACCCCCGCGATTTTCCCGGAAAGGGAATTGACCACATCCAGCTCTCTGGTTTTTTGAATTTCGCTTCCATCTACTTCTTGTACTGCATATCCCAGAGATTTCTTTTCCCGCTTCATGCCCAAAGCAGTGATCACAACATCTTCCAATGATTGAATTTCTTCGCTCAAGGAGACATCTATTACCCTCTGGCCAGCAATGGCGACTTCTGTAGTTTCAAATCCCAGATAGGAAACCACCAGCGTTTCCACTTCATCATCCAATTCTAATCGGTATCTCCCTTGCTGATCAGTCAAGGCACCTTGACTCGTGCCCTTTCCTACAACTGTCGCGCCGACCAGGGGCACTCCTTCGCTTGAGGTGATGGTTCCCGTGATGGTTTTCTTTGTCAACAGTTGTTCTGCAGAACGAATCACCTTACCCAAATGAAACAGTTGTTCTCTCCCACGCTGTTGGATATCCAGAGATTCTCCCTCCTCCAATTTTTGGATTTGCTCAAATTTTCGCGTGATTTTCCGAATCTTCCTTTGACTGATTCGGTCCGCCTGGAAAACGATGTAGTACTTATCTGTCAACTGTTTGTAGCGCAAGCCCGTTTGATTGAGGGCTCGATTGACTGCTGATTCCAGGTCTTCGCCTTCTATGAATTCAAAATGAATGAGGATGTCAGACAACATCCGAGAGTTGTAGGTAATGACAACCTCATATTTTTTACTGATCTGATCCAGAACCGCAGTCAGATATTGATCCTTGTTCGGTTCAGGGGTTGCTTGCAAAGAACTCCCCCCCACATAGGTGGATAGCATCAGAAGGAGAAGGAGGAGAAAGTGAGTTTTGCGTAGGAGTAGTAGGAGTTGCTTCATAAGTGGGAGTT
>JBCCCJ010000395.1:0-5782 GCA_039033615.1 Bacteroidota bacterium | reverse complement strand
CGAGTTACTTTGCCTTGGAGAACCTTGACTTCAGCCCGGACTACTGCCCGAACGTCAGACTGACTCAGGTCGATGGGCGTATATCCGGCGTAGCTACGGGCGCGACCGGATGGAGCTTTGGGTTCGTCTTTGGTGAGCAAATATTCCAACCGCTCCAAGTGAGCCCGTTGTAAGTTCCGGCGATAGGTGTCGATGGATTCGGCTCGGTCCAATTCCGACCAAATCCCGCCTCGCAGATCGTTGAAGAGATCTACCAAGGTGTAGGCCTTTGGTCCGTGAATGGCCTCATTCTCGATCAGTCGGGCCATGCGCCAGGGGTTGAGCAGTTCACTCAGATATCGCCTCTGATAGCTGCCGATTCGATCAACTGCTCCTGCGGATTCGATCCGCTGCAATACCTCCGTATTCAACCACCAGGTAGGCGTTTGGAACAACTCCCGATTCAAGAAAGCCACGGCTGCCGCCTGTTTTTCTTTTTCGAGTGGCTGATACACGCTTCCTTCCTGGTCGAAGGTTTTGTGCTCTTCGTAAATGCCTCCTACGTAGGCCGTAGCATGGCCCAGGTAGCGACGCCATTGGCCTGCGAGGGTGGAATATCGCTCTTCCAGGATTTCATAGTCCTCTCCTTCTTCCCCTGTCCATTCCAACAAATTTTCCAAGATGACTTTCAGGTTGGCGATGCCGTATTCTGAAGCTTTGAGCTGATTACTGCTCAAGTCCTCGGACTGAGAGCGAGGATCCACCGGATTGAACGTTTGGCGACCAAAGAAATAGGCTGGCTGATCTGCCCGATCCACGATCCACTTGCGGAGCGTAGGCAGTTCTTCGTCGGAAGAATTGGCCGAAGGAATCGGACGATAGCCCCATTCGGTGGCCCAGAGATCATATTCGCCTACTTCTGGGAAAGGATCTGTTACCCCGTCTCCTGGCTGGGCGACATAATTGGCGCGGGCGTAGTCCATGATAGAAGGAGCGGTTCCGTGGCTATTTGTGAAGTTGGCGGAACGCAAAGAATCCACCGGATAGGCGTAGCTAGAGCCAAAGTTGTGCGGAAAACCCAGGGTATGTCCCACTTCGTGCGCGGCTACAAAGCGTAGCATGCGACCAATCACTTCCGGTTCGAGCTGTACATCTCGAGCATCTTCGTAATAGGCCGCAGTTTGGGCAAATAACCAGTTGCGCACCAAGCTCTGCACATTGTGGTACCAGATGATGTCGCTTTCTAGAATTTCACCCGTGCGAGGGTCATGTACGTGTGGGCCTTGGGCATTTTGAATGGAAGTCGGGATGTAGCGAACCACCGAATAGCGGACATCTTCCGGGCTCCAATCCGGGTCCTCTTCTGGGCTCGGGGGATCTGCCGCGATGATGGCATTTTTGAAGCCAGCCGCTTCAAAGGCTACCTGCCAATCTTCGATGCCTTGCTTGATGTATTTCCGCGTACCTTCAGGGAACCCCCTCCCCACGTAGTAGACGATGGGTTTGACTGGCTCGACCAGTTCCCCCCGATTGAAAGCATCCCAATCTTTGGGTTCCATGCGGTAGCGAGTGATGTAGCGACGGGTAACGGTCCGCTGCTCTTCCCGGCTATAATCTTTTTGACTGACTGAAAAATAGCCGACTCGTTGATCATACAAACGAGGCTGCATGAGGTCTTTGGGGAGGCGGATGAAAGATTGATTCATTTCCACCGTGAGACTCTTTTCTGGCGAATTGGACGGCAATTGATCCGCCCGGAAGGTCATCAGGTGGCGCACTTCGGTATTGTCGGGGAAAGACTTCATCCAATTGATGAAGCTCCGCTTGGCATCCAGGGCCTTGACTTTGAAGCGCTTGCGCTGGCCCTCGCTCAATGCCCCAAGCATGGGGACATCTTTTTCAAACAGCTCATTCACCTCAATCACCCAACCAGTGCTATCGGCATTGTAGGCTTTGATGGGGAAAACGGCAATCACAGGCTCGACATTGTTGTTGCGAACCGCCTCGAAAATCGGATCTTCCTCAGAAGCGACATTTTGGTAAGAAACCGAACGGAGAATCAGGTTGTCCAGGTGTTTTTGCCAGCGAATGACCTGCTGCGGCCGGGTTTTCATCCCTGCGCCACCGAAACTCAGGCCATCTACTGATCCTGCCATCCGACTCACCACCAGAATTTCTTCCTCTAGCAGATCGGTCGGAATGTTGAAGTAGTATTTGCTTTTCAGTTGGTGGACGGTGAACAAGCCTTCATCGGTGGTGGCTTCCTCAGTGATGAGGTCCGAAAAGGCACTGATGCCTTTTTTCTTTTCCTTCTTAGGGGGAGGCGTTTTGGCCGCTGCTTCTACCGCTTCCTGGCCTTTCTTGTTTTTGCGTTTTTTTCTCTGGGCAAAGGAAGCAGGCATAGCAATCAAGCCAACCATCAACAATGCCAATACATAACGGGGAAAACTACTGAGCTGTATCATCTTTTGGGGTCAAGGTAGGTCAACAAATGCCGCGAATATAGCAAGTTTCCCTTCAAACTGTGGAACCAAGGAATGGTTTGTCAAGGATTGACAAACGGCAAACGGGCAGACTTCCTTCCGAAAATGTGTATCTTTACTTGATGTCTCGCCAGATTCATATTGCCAACCCGTTGTACGATGTGGTCTTCCGCTACCTGATGGAGGACAACAAAGTCGCGTGCCTATTCTTGTCAGCGATTTTGGGGAAAGAGGTGCAGGAACTGGCATTTCAGCCGACGGAATATAGCACCAAAATCGGAGGAGAAATGGGCCTGACGGTGATCCGAATGGATTTTCAGGCCTTGATTGAGGAAGCGGATGGAGAGCACCGCCTGGTATTGATCGAATTGCAAAAAGCCAAACTGTACCAGCAGGTGATGCGCTTTCGCTCGTATCTGGGCAAGCAATATCAAAATTCGCAACACATTGACTCGGCGGGGAATCCCTTACCGATTTACCCGGTGTATATCCTGGGAGAATCCATCACCAAGGCGTTCATTCCTGTGATTCGGGTGAGCCGAGAATATACCGATGCCGCGACGCAGCGTCCCATCCCGGAGCGTCATCCCTTCATTGAAGCGTTGAGCCATGACGCGACCGTGATTCAAACCAAGCACTTGTCTGGACATCGCCGGACGGTATTGGAGCGCTTTCTCAGCATTTTTGACCAATCAGCCCAATCTGATCCCAAAGGGCACATTTTGTCGTTGGATGAAGCGGACTACCCAGAGCAGTATCACCTCGTGATCCGTCGGCTGCAGAAGGCGTTGGCTGAACCTACTTTAGAAGCGGATATGGACATAGAAGACGAAGTGCTAACAGAATTCCAAAAGAAAGACGCCTTGATTGCCAAGGCCGTAGAAAAAGCAGAAGCTGCTGAAAAGCAAGCCGCGAGTGCAGAGCAATCCCTCTTAGCCATGATTCGCCGCCTTCACCAATCAGGTTTTTCTGAGCCAGCAATCGCCAACCTAACCGACATGACAGAGGAGGAGCTTCGACCCCTGCTCCCTTCCCCATAATTTCATCCACAAACCTACTTCAGCCCTCATTCAACCACTTGATCACTGATTGTTATGCAACACTTCATTGCGAGTCTCACGGTATGCCTACTGAGCGTAGGGATGCTTTTTGGCCAAACCACCACCCAACTGACCGGGAAAATCACCAATCCTGCGGGAGAAAATGTTACCATTTCCTTTCGGCAAGGGGAATTTGACACTGATCGCCACCAAGAGCAGGCGGACCTCAAAGCGGATGGCACCTTTGCGATGTCCTTTGACCTGGCCAAAGCTACCACCGCGACCTTCAGCCACGGGCAGGAACGAGCGACTTTCTACCTGATGCCGGGGAAAGCCCAGCATTTGACGATTGATCCCAATGAATTTGACGAGAGCCTCGCTTTTACTGGAGAGGGCGCAGCTCCTAGCAATTACCTCGTGCAGCGCTTCTTGACATTTGAAGATGGAGCTGCTAGAATGGAACCCATCCAGCATCTGCGGACAGATACTCCGGATGATTTCGTCGCCTACTCTGCGGAGAGCATGGAAAAGAAGCTTGCGTTCCTGGAGGAATTTCACGCGAGCACTCCCTTGCCGGAGAGTTTCATGGAGGGAGAAAAAAGCAGCCTCAAGTTTCAGCAAGGATCCTCTATGTTCCGCTTCGTGCAATACTACTCCTATCGGGCAGAGAAAAGCTGGGAAAATGAAGATACCGAAGATGACCTGCCAAGCATCGGAAAGGAGTATTATGCGTTCATGGATGAGCTTCCGTTGAACGATGACGAAATGGTTGGGAAGGCTTCATACCGGGCCTATTTGGACGCTTTTTTGAATCATAAGTATAGCGAGCTCACCAATGACGTCCCTAATTATAATTTCGGCAACTATCAGGCTGATTTGATTCAATTGGCGGGCATGTTGTTTCAAGGAAAAAGCCGGGACATCATGCGCTATCGTCAGTCTCTATCCATGATGGAAGATGGAGCGGTAGGCCCTGCTGGGGATGTCTTGGAAGAATTTCAGGCCACCAAAGCAGAAGAATACCCTGCCTTGATCGCCAACTTGGAGGAGGCCTATGATCGCGCTCAAAAACTGCAAGTGGGACAACCCGCTCCACCCTTGGACATGCCCGGCTTGGATGGCGAGAGCATTCAGTTGTCCGATTTCAAAGGCAAAGTCGTTTACGTTGATTTCTGGGCTAGCTGGTGCGGACCTTGCATGGCAGAAGTGCCTTCCGCCAAAAAATTGAAGGAAGCCTTCAAAGACGAAAAAGACGTGGTCTTCCTGTACATCTCCATTGATGATGATGAATCCGCCTGGCGCAAAGCCATCGAAGACAAGCAAATCGAAGGTGTCCATGCCTGGTCCCAGGGTTGGCAATCTCAAGCGCCAGTCAAATACAGCGTCCGTGGCATTCCTCGTTACTACCTGATCAATCGGGATGGCACCATCGCGAACAATTCTGCCCCTCGGCCCAGCAGCGGAGAAACCCTGCGTAACGAAATTCGGACAGCTCTCAAGGGGAGTGCAGATGGCGGAAACTCTAAATAAAGCCTCAGTCTTTCGCTACCAAATATCAAGCCCTCGCAGCATTGCTGTGAGGGCTTACTTGAATATTCAATGCTTACTTAAAGCCTTTTTGTCGCGCCAGGATCTGAAACAGTCAGATTGGCCTTTCCAAAGGAACGAACTAGATAGGCATTCACAATGGGAGAGGTTGCCAAAGGCAAATTGAGCAGGTTTGCACCATCTTGGGGAGTTGGTTAATTGGGGATTTGTGGGTCTGACCTTTGACAGAGAACCGATCCGACCTCTGACTTCTCTTTTGGTGATTGGTGATAAACTAGGGAACAAGGACCAAGGGTCATGGTTCAACAAATGGGGGTGAGAGTCTGACAACGAAGTGCTCTGTCAGCAAGGCGTTCTGACGTCTGACCTCTCTTTTGGTGGGTTGGTTCCACAGGTCGAAGAAAGTTCCCCAAGTGCAACTTCATCTATTCCATCTGGTACTGTCAGCTCCCGGATCTCGTCTCCCGCATCCCGGATCTCGTTTGACCTCTGACATCTCCTTACATCAGGCCACTACCATTCATGTTGACGTTGGTATTCTTGCGCTTGAAGAGCGAGATATCTGGCTTCCCAAAGCGATATGATAGATTGACTCTAACAAGTTGGGGATTGCGAATGCGGTCGCTTTCTTGGACGAACAAAGCAGATTCAGAGAAGCTCCCGTTGCGGCGACTGCGAAAAATGTCGTTGATGCCTACGTTGAGGGAAAGCTTGCGGTTGAAGAAATCCTTG
>JBCCCJ010000394.1:0-5794 GCA_039033615.1 Bacteroidota bacterium | reverse complement strand
CTCGCAAATCCATCGTCGTCATTATCACATCCTATAATATCTACACTAGCTGCTGTATGCGTTGGTGCTGAAATTAGAATATTGAAACTTGTTGCTTCGTGGCCTCGCCCTCGAAGTGACCCTGGAGTAGAAAAACATCCCCGTCCTCCCTCTATAAGGGGGAGGAACTTCTTCATACTCTCCTTCTGCGGAAGGAACAATCATTGAGGTAGCATATGCCTGTAGCAAAAAACACCAAAATTTCCAGCGATTTTAAGCGCATTACGGTGAGCCTGGCTTCACCAGAGGCAATTTTGAATCGGTCTCACGGGGAAGTGCTCAAACCAGAAACCATCAACTACCGGACCTACAAGCCGGAAAAAGATGGTCTCTTTTGTGAGCGAATTTTTGGACCGGTCAAGGACTACGAATGCCATTGTGGCAAATACAAGCGAATTCGGTACAAGGGGATCATTTGTGACCGTTGTGGGGTGGAAGTGACCGAGAAAAAAGTTCGCCGTGAGCGCATGGGACACATCCAATTGGTGGTTCCTGTAGCTCACATCTGGTACTTCCGTACCTTGCCAAGTAAGATTGGCTACTTATTGGGACTGACTTCCAAGAAACTCGACCAGATCATCTACTACGAACGTTATGTAGTGATCCAGGCCGGGGTCATGGAAAAAGATGGCATTCAGTTCATGGACTTCCTGACCGAGGAAGAATACCTGAACATTCTGGAAACCCTTCCTAAGGACAACCAGGTTCTGCCAAACGAAGACCCAAAGAAATTTGTCGCCAAAATGGGAGCCGACGCCCTGGAAGCTCTCTTGGGGACCATAGATTTGGACGACCTCTCCTACAGCTTGCGTCAAAAAGCCGCCACAGAGACTTCTCAGCAGCGGAAAAATGATGCATTGAAGCGACTGAAAGTGGTAGAAGCATTTCGCTCTGCCAACCGCCGGATTGAAAACCGTCCAGAATGGATGGTCATCCGCATTGTTCCGGTCATTCCGCCAGAACTGCGTCCGTTGGTGCCATTGGAAGGAGGTCGTTTCGCAACTTCTGACTTGAATGACCTGTACCGACGGGTGATCATTCGAAACAACCGTCTGAAGCGATTGATCGAAATCAAAGCTCCTGAAGTGATTCTCCGAAATGAGAAGCGGATGCTCCAGGAAGCCGTAGATTCCCTGTTCGACAATACCCGTAAGGTCAATGCGGTTCGTTCCGATTCCAATCGGGCCTTGAAATCCCTCAGTGATATGCTGAAAGGGAAGCAAGGGCGTTTCCGCCAGAACCTGCTTGGTAAGCGGGTTGACTATTCCGGTCGTTCGGTGATCGTGGTAGGCCCCCAGCTCAAATTGTATGAGTGTGGGCTTCCAAAATCCATGGCTGCAGAATTGTTTAAGCCATTTGTGATTCGGAAGCTGATCGAGCGAGGCATTGTGAAAACGGTGAAGAGTGCGAAGAAACTCGTAGATCGCCGTGATCCAGTGATCTGGGATATCCTGGAGAACGTATTGAAAGGACACCCGGTATTGCTCAACCGAGCACCAACCTTGCACCGATTGGGGATTCAGGCCTTCATGCCACGTCTGGTAGAAGGAAAGGCGATCCAGCTTCACCCGCTGGTATGTACTGGTTTCAACGCTGACTTTGACGGTGACCAGATGGCGGTACACGTACCGTTGAGCAATGAAGCCTGTCTGGAAGCCATCGTATTGATGCTGGCCAGCCATAACATCCTTCACCCTGCCAACGGTTCTCCGATTACCCTGCCTACCCAGGATATGGTATTGGGCGTTTATTACCTAACCAAAGGCCGTCCAAAGCAAACGGGTGAAGGACTCGTTTTTGGTAGCCCAGAGGAGGTAGAAATTGCCTACAACGAAGGAGTGGTAGCCAAGCATGCATATATCAAGCTGCGCCACTTCCAGTTTGATCCGGTTACTGGAAAGAAAATCCTCGACGAAGAGGGCAAGCCAGTGAAGGAAATTATCGATACCACGGTTGGACGAGTCATGTTCAACAAAATCGTTCCGGAAGGTGCTGGGTATGTGAACATTCTGCTCTCTAAAAAGAGTATGCGGAAGGTAATTACCGACATTTTCTTGAAGGTAGGATTGGTTGAAACCGTGAACTTCCTGGATGACCTGAAGAGTCTTGGGTTCCGTGAGGCTTTCAATGGTGGGTTGTCTTTCGGTTTGGATGAGGTAATTGTCCCAGTCGAAAAAGATCACTTGGTCAAGGAAGCCGAATCTAAAATTGACGACGTCCAGTCCAACTACGAGATGGGGCTGATCACAGAGAACGAGCGGTACAACCAGGTGATTGATATCTGGACGCATACCAACTCCGATCTGACCAGCACCCTGATGAATCAGTTGGAGCACGATAAAGATGGATTCAACAACATCTTCATGATGTTCCACTCTGGGGCACGTGGTTCCAAAGAGCAGATTCGTCAGCTCGGAGGGATGCGTGGTCTGATGGCCAAACCGCAGAAGACCTTGAAAGGGTCTGCCGGGGAGATCATCGAAAACCCGATTTTGGCGAACTTCAAAGAAGGCCTATCGGTACTGGAGTACTTCATCTCTACCCACGGTGCCCGGAAAGGTCTGGCAGATACCGCCTTGAAAACTGCGGATGCTGGTTACCTGACCCGTCGTCTGGTAGATGTAGCCCAGGATGTCATCATCACCGAAGACGATTGTGGTACCCTCCGTGGGTTGACCATCACCGCCCTGAAGGAAAATGAGGACATCATCCAGCCGCTTCCTGAGCGGATTCTGGGTCGGGTGGCGCTGAATGATGTGTTTGATCCATTGGATGAAGGGAAACTGATTGTAGGAGCTGGCGAGGAGATCAACGAAGCGATCGCCAAGCAGATAGGAGAGACGGCCATCGAGGAAGTGGAAATTCGCTCTGTATTGACGTGTGAGTCCAAGCAGGGGGTTTGTGCCAAGTGCTACGGTCGGAACCTGGCCAACAGCCGAATGGTAGAAACTGGTGAATCAGTAGGGGTAGTTGCTGCCCAGTCTATTGGTGAGCCTGGTACCCAGCTGACGCTGCGTACCTTCCACGTAGGGGGTACCGCTCAGCGGATTGCAAACGCCAGCCAATTGATCTCTAAATTCCCAGGAAAAATCGAATTGGAAAACGTTCGATTTGTAGAGCGGGAAGAAGAAGGAGAAAAAGTCAATGTAGTTGTGAGCCGGACCGGTAAGATGAAGATCATCGACGACCAGTCTCGGATTCTCTTCTCCAACAAAGTTCCGTATGGTTCTTACCTGTACGTCGCTGATGGACAGGATGTGGAGAAAGGCCTGCTGCTTGCCAATTGGGATCCATATAACTCCGTGATCATTTCTGAGTTTAACGGAAAGGTCATGCTGGAGGATGTGAACGAAGGACAGACCTACCTGGAAGACATTGATGAGCTGACCGGACACCGGGAAAAAGTCATCATTGATAGCCGGGATAAGGCCATCAACCCGACCATCATCGTCCTCAATGATAAGGGAGAGGAACTTCGTTCCTACAACCTACCCGTAGGAGCTCACTTGGTCGTGGAAGACGGAGAAACGATGACCGCAGGTCAGGTTATGGTGAAGATTCCTCGTTCCGGTGGTGGAACGGCTGATATCACCGGTGGTCTGCCTCGGGTAACGGAGTTGTTCGAAGCACGGAACCCATCCAATCCCGCGGTTGTATCTGCGATCGAAGGGGTGGTGCGCCTCGGAGGGATCAAGCGTGGTAACCGGGAGGTATTCATTACCTCTCCCGATGCTTCTGACGAACGCCGCTACCTCGTTTCCTTGAACAAGCACATCTTGGTGCATGATGGAGACTACGTGATGTCCGGTGAAATGCTGTCGGATGGGGCCATTGCTCCGAAAGACATCCTCAGCATCAAAGGACCGAGCGCAGTACAAGCCTACATCGTGAATGAGATTCAGGAGGTATACCGGATGCAGGGGGTACCGATCAACGACAAGCACATTGAAGTGATCGTACGCCAGATGATGCAGAAAGTAGAAATCGTGGATGCTGGAGATACCATCTTCCTGGAGAAAGAAGTTGTCAACCGCCTGGACTTCCAGGAGGAAAACGACTGGATCTTCGACAAGTTGGTGATAGATGATGCTGGCGATGCCGAAAATCTGAAGCCAGGCCAGATCGTCTCTCAGCGCAAACTTCGCGACGAAAACTCCATCCTGCGTCGTCAAGACAAGCGATTGGCGGTAGCTCGTGAGGCCCGTCCAGCAGTTTGTCAACCAGTATTGATGGGAATCACCCGAGCTTCCTTGGGTACCAAGAGCTGGTTGTCTGCGGCTTCCTTCCAGGAAACCACGAAGGTGTTGAGCGAAGCTTCTATCTCTGCCAAAACCGATGAACTGAACGGCTTGAAGGAAAATGTGATCGTAGGACACTTGATTCCTGCCGGAACTGGCCTTCGCCACTATCAGGACATCCTGGTTGGAAGCATGGATGAGCACAAAGAACGTGCAGAACGTTCTGAGCGCCAGACCACCTATTGAGATGATCGTGAGCGCAAGCCGCTCCATAGATAAGATTTCTAGTAAGAAGGGGCTTTTGCCCCTTCTTTCATTTTCCTCTATTTCGTATTTTCACCCTTCTTTCGGCCAAGAACTGTAGCAGATATGGATCGCTTACAAATCATGGATCAGGCAGGGGTATATGCCCGTCTCAAACGCATTGCCTTTGAGATCTATGAACAGCACTTTCAGGCTTCCCAATTGTTGATGTTTGGGATCGAAGAAAGGGGATATTTCCTGGCAGAAGAGATTGCCCAATACTTGACCGAAATCAGCGACCTAGAGGTCAAATTGGGAGAAGTGCATGTGGACCGATCTGGAGAAGAAGGAGAATTTGGGATCGATATCCCGATTGACCTGGAAGAACTGAAGGGTCAGGTGGTCGTCCTCGTGAACGATGTCTTGCATACGGGCCGAACCCTGCTCAATGTTTCCTCCATCCTGTTGCACGCGGTACCCAGTTGTATCCAAACGGTGGTGCTGATCAATCGTGGCCACAGGGTGATGCCCGTTTCTTCCGACTATGTAGGACTAGAACTCGCCACCACCATTCATCAACATGTTTCGGTAGCCATAGATCTCGAAGCGAGAGAAGCGGCTGTTTTTTTGGAATGATTAGCTATTGGGAACCCACTTCCTTTGTCTATCCTTAACGTCAATTATATGATTGCCTCTCAAAATATGTCCACGGAACTCACCAGTGATTCCGTTCTCTTCGAAGCCATGGATCGGGAAGTCCGCCGCCAAGCTGAAGGGATTGAACTGATTGCCTCGGA
Organism: Bacteroidota bacterium; assembly: GCA_039033615.1. Taxonomy (GTDB): domain Bacteria; phylum Bacteroidota; class Bacteroidia; order J057; family J057; genus JBCCCJ01. Next base: position 477 of record JBCCCJ010000394.1, on the reverse strand, counting down.
AAATTTTGTCAGTGAACCGGTCATGCGGGCTGCTGGCAGTGTCTTGACCAACAAATATGCCGAGGGCCTGCCCGGGAAACGCTATTATGGCGGCTGCCAGCACGTGGATGAGGTCGAAAATATGACGAGAGAGCGCGCCAAAGCCTTGTTTGGTGCAGAGTGGGTCAACGTACAACCCCATTCCGGTGCCCAGGCCAATGCTGCCGTGATGCTGGCGCTTTTGAATGCAGGCGATACCATCATGGGATTTAGCTTGGCGCATGGCGGACACCTCACCCATGGATCTCCGGTCAATTTTTCCGGGAAGCTGTACAAGCCCGTCTTTTATGGAGTTTCCGAAGAAACGGGTGTCATCGACATGGATGAAGTGCGAGACATCGCCAAAAAGAACCGTCCCAAACTATTGATTACCGGGGCGAGTGCCTATTCCCGAGATTGGGATTACGCCACGTTCCGGGACATTGCTGACGAAGTGGG
>JBCCCJ010000393.1:0-5794 GCA_039033615.1 Bacteroidota bacterium | reverse complement strand
GCCTCTCGGATTCAAAGACCACCACAGCGGCGCGCCCATCTTGGAAGAATTTGCCATCGACCAAATCGCTACCCTGCCGACCTTGGGTACGCCAGTCTATGACGGTGGACAACCAGAGGTCATGTTGGGTGGCTTTTCTGGCTTGTGGTATGAAGAAGCGGAGTCGTCGCCGACCGAATACGTGTTTTACGCCATTCCTGACCGCGGTCCCAATGATGGCACAGTCAATAGCTCCTTGACGACTCCTCCGGCTGCAGGCAACCTTCGCCCTTTCAAATTACCCAACTACCAGGGACGGATTGTGCGTTTTACCCTAGATATCGTCAGTGGCACCCTGGCGTTGGATTCTGCCGAGCAGATTTTTCTGACTCACCCCAATGGCCGCACCCCCATCTCCGGCCGTGGAAATGCACCTGGCATTGACGAAGTGCCCGTTACCTATACTGATGCAGCTACGGTTTATGGAGACAGCAGCTTTGAAGCAGGCGGAGAGTACTATCACCTGTTGGAATATGATCAGTATGGAGGCGACTTCGAAGGAATCGTGATCGATCCTGCGGGGAACTTCTGGATGTGTGATGAGTACCGCCCTGCGATCTATCAATTCAGCCCAGAAGGGGTAATGCAGAACCGTTTCATTCCCGCAGGTACCAAAGCCCGGGTGGTAACGAATGGCATTTTCTTTTCTGAATATGGAGAAGGGTCCAGCAACAACAAATTCCTGGAAATCTACAACGGTACCAGCGACACCGTCAATCTGGAAGACTATTTGCTGGTCAACTGCGGCAACGCGTGTACGACTCCCGGAGAATTTGAATTTGATAACTCTGGGCTGTTTACTGGCAAAAGCATCGCTCCCCAGGAAGTATTTGTGATCGCTCACCCGTCTGCACAAGCCGATATTCTGGCCGAGGCAGACACGCAATTCCAGTTTCTCTCCAATGGCAATGACTGGTTTGCTCTATTGAATGCGAGCGATTCCAGTCTGGTAGATCAAATCGGAGAAAGCGCGACTTCCGGGATCACAGATGGCTGGGATGTTGCTGGGGTGCCAACCGCAACCAAAGACTTCACGCTGATTCGCAAGCATTACATCTTGAGTGGTAGCACCGATTGGGCGGCTTCTGCGGGAACCGATTCCATCAATTCCGAGTGGATCGTGGAGGAGCGTCCCACTGCTGATACGGTTTTGAGCAGTTTGGGCGCTCATATGGACTACGGGACGGAATCTCTGCCTGCTGTTTATGGGAAACGCCGCGCCAATCGTGGCTTCGAAGCCCTGGCGCTCGATACCGATGAAGGCATCCTGTATGCATTCATTCAAACTCCCCTGTACAATCCCTCTAATGTAACCCAAAACAATTCTGACGTAATCCGAATCCTCGGCATTGACCCCGCGACGGGGACGCCTGTGCGGGAATATGTGTATCTGCTGGAGCGAAACGCCAACCTTCGGTGGGATATCGGTCGGGTGGATAAAATCGGCGATGCAGTGTACGTCGGTGGAGGGAAATTCCGCATTTTGGAGCGTGATTCTTCCGTGCCAGGAGAAAGCGAAGGCAAAAAATATGTCTTTGAATTCAACCTCAAAGGCGCGACCAACATCCTCGGCACCCCGCTTTCCATGCGTGACACGGGTTCCGCTACCTTGGAACTACTGCCGTTGGATCAGTTGGCTGACTCTGGCATAGTACCTGTCCACAAACGGAAAATCCTGAACCTGCCTACCATCGGCTATCAGGCCAGCGACAAGCCAGAAGGCCTGGCGATGTTGCCTGACGGCCAGATGGCCGTCCTGAACGACAACGACTTTGGCCTCGCAGGAGCTGGCGTAAGCGATGCGAGTACCCTAGGTATCATTTCCTTCGACACCAATTATGGCATTGATCCCAGCGACCGCGACGATAGCATCCGCATTGTCAACGTACCTGTACTCGGACCTTACCAACCGGATGCCATTGATTTGTTTGAAGTTGATGGAACTTCCTACCTCATCACCGCAAATGAAGGAGATGGCCGTGATTATGACGGATACTCCGAGGAAGAACGAGTCAAGGACATCCTGCTTGATTCTCTGACCTTCCCGAACTTCAGTGTCTTGCAGGAAGACGAAGAAATTGGCCGTCTGACCATCACCACTGCCAATGGCGACTTGGATGGAGATGGCGATTTCGATGAAATCTATGCCTATGGATCTCGCTCCTTCAGCATTTGGGATGCCTACGGCAACCTCGTATGGGACAGCGGAGACGATCTGGAGCGCATCACTGCCGATTTGTTTCCCGATTTCTTCAACTCCAACAACGACGACAACAATTCCTTTGAAAGCCGTTCTGACAACAAAGGCCCAGAGCCAGAAGCCGTTGTCATCGCTGATCTGGATACCGCTTTGTATGCTTTTGTTGGTCTGGAGCGCATGGGGGGCATCATGGTGTACCGGATCGACGATCCCGCTGCTCCTGAGTTCGTCGAATACGAGTTGAATCGCGACTTCTTCACAGACGCTCAGGATCCAGCAACTGGAGACCTTGGACCAGAAGACCTCAAATTCATCTCCGCTAACGAAAGCCCCAACGGCATTCCGTTGATCGTGGTAGGGAATGAAGTGTCTGGTAGCATTTCCATCTACCAGTTGTTTGAGGAGCCAATCATCATCAGCAATGATGCACCCATCAACCTGAAGCCACTGGTCGCCTTCCCGAACCCTGCCAATGGCAACGAAATCTACCTCAACCAGCACGGAAACTATCAATTGCTGAACCTGGTAGGCCAGGAGTTGAGTCGGGTGAAGAACAGCGATCGCTTCGACATCAGCAGCCTCAATGCTGGCATGTACCTGATCCGCAACGACAAGAACCAAGCTGTCCGCTTCATCAAGCGATAGAGAAGCGAGACGTTTTTTGAATCAAGGGCCACTCCATCTGGGGTGGCCCATTTCATGGTAGGTCCGAATTGCATTCGGACGATCAGAATCTGAGGTTTTCAACCGCTGAGTATAGCAGAGTTGCAAACTCTGGCACCTATTCCTCACCCGTTGCAAACGGGCGAGAGCAGCGTAGGTCCGAATTGCATTCGGATAATCAGAATCTGAGGTTTTCAACCGCTGAGTATAGCAGAGTTACAAACTCTGGTACCTATTCCTCACCCGTTGCAAACGGGTGAGAGCAAGCCATCTCAATACATGCCTAGTCCCTTGGGCTGCCGCAAGAACCAGCCGGTCAGGCTGTAGCGGCTTTTGTGAGTGAGGGCGACTTCATGCTCCACGGCGGCAGATTGAAAGAGTACCATGCGATTGCCTTTGGGTTGAATGCGGGTGGTCTCCGCTTGGTACAGGATCAAATGTCCCCCATCGCGTTCCTGCCATTCTTGATTGAGGTAGAAGACGGTAGAGATCATGCGGTTGTTGCGCCCCTTGAACTGGTCCAAGTGGCGGTGATAGAAGGTGCCCGCTGGGTAGTGCGCAAAATGGCACTCGAAGTCCGAAAGCCCCAGATAGCAATAGCGATTGAGCATGCCCCGCCAGGTGTCTAGGTGCTGGAAGAAACCTGCCATGTCCGCATCTTTGCCTTCATCCAACCAATGCACCCAATCCCCTCGGATTTGTTGATTGACCTGATGGTCTCCCTGACTCCCGATGCCAGCAGCGGTGAATCCTTCTGCGTTCAGGCGTCGCTCAAAGGCTTGCAGAACTGCTGCAAACAAAGCCGGAGGCAAAAAATCATCCACCATCAGGTACTCCTGCTCAGCGAGCTGGTCCATCCAAGTGGTCCATTGGGTTTCTGAAGGCTGATCGCTCATAGGTTCGGTAAAACAACGAAAACAAATCAAAAGATTGCGAGAGGGGATTTCAGGGTTTCCCGATTCTCGGGATTTCACTTCGTTCAACAGGGTTCAGGCTTCAGGGTTCGGGGTTCAAATTTCGAAGAAAAGTCCCTCCGTTTCCCGGAGTCTAAAGACATGCTGCGGGTGAAGGTGCGGAAAGAGAAGGGGGGGATGTCCAAGACTCAAGGAGCCCAAAACTCACCGCCGCCGAATCTCCTCCCTCGCAATCTCGGCTCTCACTTTCAGCACTTGATCGGCGGTTTCCATCAGGTCGAGGTCTTTGAGGACGAACTGTTTGCTGCGGTCCCCGGATAGCTCTAGCAAGCGCAAGGTGCCGGGCAATGCCTCGACATCTTGTACCAGAACATTTTGGGTTTGGTGGAGGTGGATGGCAGGGGAGCCTTGTAATCCTGGGGCTACGCGTAGTCGACGCAGCCGTAATTCCGAAGATTCATGAATCTTGATGCCGCTCTGCCAAGTGTTTTGGGGCTGACCTGCCCACTGAATCTCTACCTGATCGAGGTGGAGCCCTCGGACATGGTGAGCTTCGAATCCGTGAGTGGCGCGCAGATCGGGCTTGGTTTCCGGGTAGGTGGTCAGTTGGACGTTGTGGAGGCGAATATTTTCCAGGTAGCCGCCCTCGGGATGCATCTCGTTGGGAGCATAACCTTCGATTTTGGAGGTGCCTTCACCATGGGCGATGATGTTTTCGAAGAGGACGTTTTTGATGTGGCCCAGGTCGGAATTGTCTCGACGTTTGCGCAGCACCACCCAAATCGGATCGCCATCGCCCCACCAGTTGAAATGCTTGCGATTGGTTTCGATGGTGATGTTGGAAAAAATGACGTTTTCCACGGTGCCACCATCTCGCACCACGATGCTAAGGCCGCGGTTGGAGTTGCGCACCACACAATTGTTGAAGGTGATGTGCCGATAGTCGCCATAGCTTTCGGTGCCCAGTTTCAAGCCCGTGGAGGTAGAGGTAACCACACAGTTGGTTACGGTGACATTTTCGGTGTGGTAGTTCGCGTCCTTGGCGTAATTGGCCTTGAGGACGATTGCGTCGTCCCCGGTGATGACGATGCAATCAGAAATGACCACGTCGCGACAGCCGTCGATGTCGATGCCGTCAGCGTTGACGCCTTGATCAAGACTAGATTCGAGATAAGCCCCTCGAATGAAAATGCGGTCGCACTGTTTGATGTCTAGCAACCAGAAGCCGCCTTCGATGATGGAGATGTCTTCGAGGGTAATGTCGGTGGAATGGTAGAAAAATACCGGAGTTACCCAAGGCGCGACTTTGTAGTACATCTTCATTTCGACTCCATAGGCCTTGGCTTGGGCAGTTTCTTTGGCGATGAAGCCATCTACTTGCTTGAGGTCTTTATATACTCTGCGGGCTTGTCCATGTAGCCTTCCCTTGCCGATGAGGGAAATGTGATGGGCAGAATCGGCGTAAAGGAGCACTGGCTGCTTGGCTTTTGACCCGAATAGAGTGTAATCTTCCTTGCGACGACTCGCCCAAACGGTGGCGCCTCCTTCGACGTGGAGGGTAGTATAGCTGTAGAGCCGGATCGACCCACAAAGGAAATTTCCCGGCGGAACATAGACCGTGCCTCCTCCTGCTTTCCTGGCGGCGTCCAAGGCTTGTTGAAAAGCATCGGTAGAAAGGGCACTGGTATCTGCCGTGGCTCCATAATCCATCACATTGAACCAGGCTGGTTCATTTTGGGCAAAAGAAGAAAGACTGATTGAAAGGAGGAGGAATAGGAAAAGAAGTAGTCGCATGAGGAAGGAGTTGAGAGAAATGATGCCGGAAATTCTGGCTTTTTAGAAAGATAGGCAACTTTATTTCAGCAATTTAGGGCAATTGCATCAAAAGTGGAATTATCTTTAGTTTGGGATGAATCCTAGGATTATGTTCCACTCTTTACTCTTTCCTTTATGTCAACTTCCTTCGCTTCAGAGATTG
>JBCCCJ010000392.1:0-5806 GCA_039033615.1 Bacteroidota bacterium | reverse complement strand
TTCGGAAAAGTTTGTAGCCGATGACCATAAAAAGCATGGTGCCCAAAACCGTAACCAAGACTGCTGCCAGGACGATCATCAGTGCCCCTCCATCTCCAATCGTCGCAAAAAACGCATTGCCCGAGCGCACCCCTACCGCCGCCAATAGAAAAATCAATCCCACCTGACGCAAAGTCAGATTGGCAGAGTAGGGGAGGGACCAGACAATCGGCCCCGTTCGGCGTAAATTTCCTAGAATCAGGGCCACGATGAGTGGTCCTCCTGCAAACCCCAGTTGGAAGCGCAAGCCTCCGGGCAATTCGAAGACGATGCTGCCGAGCAATAAGCCCAGAACCATGCCCAGCCCAAAAGAAAGCAGGTCAATGTGACTCAACGCCCGGTAGGAATCCCCAAATAAGCTGACCAACTTCGGAATGTCTTTTCGGCGGGCAATGAACCGCACCTGGTCTCCCAATTCGAGGGTGGTGTCGCCTTTGACGAGGAGGTCGGTATCTCCCCGACGAATTCGGCTCAGGATCACGGAAAATCGCTCCGGCAGATTCAGGGTTGCGATCGCTTTTCCTGCGACTTCGGTATTGGAGACAAATACCCTGCGCAGCTCATACGCGTTCGAGTCAATGTCAATGCCATCGGGGGCTTCTTTGCCAGCTAGTTCCGTCCAGGCATCCAGATCCACTTGATTGGCGACGATGCGGATGATGTCTCCGGCTTCGAGGGTGGTATCCCAATTGGAGAGGGTGATTTCCTCCCCTCGTTTGATTCGCCCGAATACCAGATTCCCTTGGAAAGATTCCTGTAGATCCCTCAAGGGAATGCCGCAGACGGCTGGCTGCTCAATTCGGATGTTGCGCGCAATGACTCGTTGGTTGATGGGGTATTCCCGTTCCAAAGATTTGGCCTCCTGATTCAGGTCGATCCGAAAGAGGCGAATGACCAAATTCATCGCTAGCATAACCCCCAGAACCCCAAACGGATAGGCCAGAGAAAATCCGACCACCACTTCATCCAAGGCTTGGGAAGCCTCCGTGGGATTCGAAATCCCTTTGGGAATCACGTCCAAGAGGCCAGCAAGGGAGGCGGTATTGGTAGAAATACCGGAATAAAATCCGGCAACTTCCGCTGCTGGCAAGCCAACTACCCAGCAGATCAGGCCCGAGATGATGACATAACCGAGCACCATGACCAGTCCAAAGCTGAGTTGGCGATTGGCTTGCCCTTTGAAAATGGCGAAAAACCCCGGACCGCTTTCAATGCCCAGAGAATACACAAACATGGCCAGGCCCAGCGATAAGACAATGTCCGGCAGGGCTAAGCGAGCATCCATGCCGCCAATGATCAAGCCGACAAATAACACTGCCGAAACCCCCAGGCTGCTACTGCCAATCTTGATGCCACCGATGCCATATCCCACCGCCGCCACCAAAAACAGCAGCAGCAGGGGTTGTTCGATGAGGACCTGGATCATATTCGGGCAATTGGGAATCCTCGTAGGGTTTCAACACCAACGAGGTCTTTAAGAAAGGCGGATTACCACAAAGGAGAAGGATAAGACCCTTCGTTCGTCAATTCCTTCAGGCGGCCCATCACTATGGCTTTGTCTTCCTTGTAGGTCATGCCAAACCATTGAGCATCAGAGGTCAACACCTTTACTGTGGCCCCTTCCTCTTCGATGGTGCGGCTGGTAACCGTAGGAATGTAGATCTCGGCTTTGAGTTGGTGGAAGTTCTGTTGGATGAACTCGATGAAATACTCTTTGGCATAGCCAAAAATGGTGGGCGTAAAGCCCCAGAAATTCATGGAAACTAAGGTGTCGGCCTCTAGGATGCCTTCGCCATCTACTTCGTCCCGAAAGACAATCTGTCCATCTTCGCGGCGACCAATTTTGGTCCGCTCAGTTACGGAAGTCAGGAAATCCTCTCCGTCTTTCACACAAACCCCACGGGAAACAAACCCGTGATCGGAAAGGGTGTTCTCCAATTTGTAGCTGACCATGGAATACTGATTCTTGGCTGGATCTACCTGCTCCAGGTAGCGAGCCATGACTTCAAAGGCTTCTTTGCCATAGAAATCATCGGCATTGATCATCGCAAAGGGTTCCTGAATCGCATCAGCGGCCACCATGACGGCGTGCCCCGTACCCCAGGGTTTGACCCGATCGGCAGGTACCTCAATGCCCTCAGGTACATTGTCCAATTCTTGCAGAACATAATCCACCTCAATCTTCCCGGCGAATTTGTCCGCAAAAACGGCCTTGAATTCCTTCTGTATGCTCTCACGAATGACAAAGACCACTTTGCCAAATCCTGCGCGCATGGCGTCAAAGACGGAGTATTCAATGATGGTTTCGCCCGAAGGACCGAGCTGATCGACTTGTTTGAGGCTGCCATAGCGACTGCCCATTCCAGCGGCAAGGATAAGAAGAGTTGGTTTCATTCGATGAAAATTTTGCCGCAAAGTTCTTCCTTTTTCAGCAGGATGGCAAACCGCTTTTGCTTCGATTTGCAAGTGTTTCTGAAGGGGGAATTCCTGGTAGAAGGCAGGAAGCGTTCTCCTAGAAAGATTCAACTGGACTTTGCAGACATAGCGAGGACTCGTCTAGGCCAAACTAAGGGCGTGGTTTTTTTTAGATATATATGGCCAGTTGGAAGGGGAAGATTATGTTGAATGCTTGGTTGTTTTTGGTTTATGAATTTTTGATATTGTTTTGATTGGGTCATATTTTTTATCTCTATTTATGTTTTTATGTCAAATTGATTGCTTGTGAGTCGGGAATTTCATAGAATCTTCGGGGACATCAATGCTGAAAATGATGATTTACTTTTCCAATGTAAAGTGAGAAAAGTAAGCAGTGAATCTCTCAAAGATATCATTACAGGAAGGTGGGGCTCAGGAAAAACGGCTCAAATGTTGCTGCAAAATGAGGGCCAGATTTTGTATCTGCAATCCATAGAGGAGAAGTACAAAATGGTATGGTATCTCAGTGAGCGGGATATTTTGCAGGAAGGGATCATTGAGCTTTTTGATATGTACAGTTCCAACGTATACAAGTTTGAAAGTGTCCTGAAAAAAATGTGGAAGGCAGAGATCATCAGGATATATGTGATTCTCTTGAATCTATACAAAAAAGTATATGTAGTTGATTCGGAAAAAAACCATTGGAGGGATTTACTTATTATCAGCAAGAAGCACAATTTTTTGGAGTCAGCTTCGAAGTATTTGTCCATCATTTCCAAGCTTGTATTCAATGAGAAGGACAAAGAAATCAATCAACTAGCTACTTCGGTTGATGAGATTCTGAATGAGCATACGTTCAAAACGGTCAAACTCTGTTTGTTGGAATTGGCAAGAACCAATCAAATCATCCCTCAAGTAGTTGTGGAACCCATTGAAACCCCTCATTCCCATTTTGAAAAAAAGCGGAGCCTTGCCTCATCGGTTGTGCGCGCCCTCCTAGACGTGTATATGGAGGACTTTTACCGGACAAAGGATAATCCGTTTAGGGTTCGCCTTGTCATTCCTTGGCATCGATTGACAAGTGAAATCAAATTCCCTCAAAAGACTACTGATATCAAAGGATTTGTCTCTTGGAGACGAGACGAGCTATTCAAATTTATTTCCAACAGAATTGATTGGGAATTCAAAGCTGTCAATCGAAAGTTGACCAAGCGCTACCAGCCCAAATTGGCTTGGTATGAATTCTTTGAAGGCAAAGTGAAAAACGGATGGGTGGAACCCAATTATGAAGAAGATTCCTTTGATTACTTCATTAGGCACACCCATTACCGCTCCCGAGACTTGATCAATCTGTGCAAAAAATGTGTTGAATATGCTTTCAACAACGGGAATTTTGACTCTCTCGATGACGTATTAAGGAAGGGGTTCATTACTCAAAAAATGATCAAGGAGACCTTTCATGAATACAATCAAGACGCTGCAAAAGAATTGCTTGAAGAGGCCGTAAGGAAGTATCGGGGATTTTCTGACTATCCGGAAGCCATTTATCGACTTCCGATCGTTTTCTCCTATGATCAATTGACGACTCGCTTGCAAAAGTATGGCATTGATGAAAACACCGAGGAAGTCATTCTCAAGATGTGGGAAAGTGGATTTTTAGGCGTAACTGTTGAATCTACTGATTTTGGAAAAATTGAATTGATTGAGACGTTTTCGAGCCATGTTGGCCGGAAAACCTTTCGGGGGTATACCCGGTGGACCTGGTTCTTCTACAATTCCAAAAAGACCCCAATTGAACTAATCCGTATGGTTGAGAGCATTGGTTGTAAAGACCATGGTTATTGCCTGCATCCAAAATTATTCGAAACATATACCCCCATTGTAGCAAAGAAGCTGAATGTGCCAATTGGCGTTTAGCAAAATAACGGCCAGACTTTCTCTTGCTCTCACGGGTTTGCAACGCGTGAGGGGGAAGGAGAAGAGTTTTCAACTCTCGGAAACCAGGAAGTTGTAAACTTCAAGATTTGATACTCCCCCGTTTCATACGGAGGCGAGCAAGGTTCCCACAAAAAAAAGCCCACCTTCTGGTGAGCTTTTTCATGTTCTGAGGGGGAGCAATCTGCCTATCCTTTCAAAAACTTCTGGTCCTTCCCTCCAATCTGAACATCATCCTTTTTCATTTCTTCTCCCATGATGCTAGCCGCTGAGAAGGAGGTGATCATCTCATTCATCATATCGCTGGCGTTGGAAGGGGAATTCGGGAGGAGGATCAGGTTGGTGCGGGAGTTGGAGCCCATCGCCTGGAGGGTGTCGTAGTGCTGGGTAACCACAATCAGGGCCGAGGCTTCCTGCGAGTTGATCCCGACTTTGTTCAAGGCTTCTACGGAGTCTTCCAGACCTTTGGCGATTTCGCGACGCTGGTCGGCGATCCCTTGTCCCTGGAGTTTCTTGCTTTCGGCTTCGGCTTGGGCGATGGCCACGATCTTGATCCGCTCAGCTTCTGCTTCGTAGTGAGCCGCGACTTTTTCCCGCTCGGCGGCGTTGATGCGGTTCATGGAGCGCTTCACCTGATCGTCTGGGTCGATGTCTGTTACCAGAGCCTTGACGATGCCATAGCCATAGCTTTCCATGGCTTCGGCCAATTCACTTTTGATGGCGTTGGCGATGTCGTCCTTCCGGGCAAACACTTCATCCAACTTCATCTTGGGAACTTCTGCCCGCACGACGTCAAATACGTAAGAAGTGATCTGAGTTTGTGGATCCTCCAATTCGTAGAAGGCGTCATATACTTTGGCCTTGAGAACCGCATATTGAACGGATACCTTGAGGTGGACGAATACATCATCCAAGGTCTTGGTTTCCACATTTACGTCCAACTGCTGGACCTTCATGCTGATTTTGCCAGCAACTCGATCTACAAAAGGTAGCTTGAACTGAAAGCCGGGGCTAGCGACCCGCTGAAATTTTCCAAAGCGTTCGAGGACCACCGCTTGCTTTTGCTTCACGATGACCCACCCGCTACGGAAGAACGCGAGACCAAATACAGCAGCAGCGCCGATAATTGCAAATTCCATATATGTTGTGATTTAATGGGGTTAGGGTTTGTAGTTGAAAGATACGCCTTTTCTCCATTAGTTGAAAAAAGCGGACTTCGATTACAATAATCGGACTTTTTTTGGGAGAAAGGGAAGCCACCAATTCACAAATGAAGCTGGAATGTGGATTTTTTTGCCACGAAGAAGACGAATTTGCTACCCTCACTCCTGTTGGAAATCATTCGTCAACGTTGGGTAATTCTCATGTTCATCTGCTACTCATGAAACGAATGTGCTGTTCTACCCTCATTTACGGG
>JBCCCJ010000391.1:0-5814 GCA_039033615.1 Bacteroidota bacterium | reverse complement strand
TTTTTTCAAGTCTAGTAAAGCGTGTAAGCCGTGATCTTCGTTGTGGAGCTCTGCATCATGACTGCTAGGGATGATGCTAGAAAAAGACCGTCGTATGGATCGAGTAACCTCTTGATCTAATTGGGCAACTAAGCTTTGCTCTCGATTCAGGCGAATGTTGAAGGGCTGATCTCCCAGATAGTCTCCCGTACTGTCCCTGATGATGAGTTGCTTACCTCGATGCATGATCCGCTCTTCCAGAATCTGCGGTACAGGTGCTTGATTTTCGAATCGTTTTACAAAAGTGTTATGATCGAAACCATGATTGTATCCAAACCTTCCTTCCCAGATCAATGCTTCTCCTTCCGAAGTGTCAAACTCGATAGACCAACTTACGCCATTCAAGACATTCCCTTGTGAAATAAGTTTCAACGCAGCAATTGCCCGGAGGATCTGGGTTTTTCCCACCCCAGAGGCTCCTACCAGCAAAGTCAATTGATCGAAGGTCGTAGGCAGTAACTTCCATTGTTGCTGGAGATTCTCAAATTCAAACCGTTTGATCCGCATAGGAGAATTGGTCTAATAAATTGGGTAATCTTCTGACTTGAACATACGCATTTTTGGCCAAATCAACTCAAAACTGGTTCACGATCCCGATATGGACCTTGCCTCTGCTGGGCTGAAAGGCAATCTCATTGGTGCGACCCACGGCATAGATGATGGAGATGATGCCGGCTTTGGTGCCATAGCGCATGCCCAGACCCATCCCCAACGGGCGAATGATTTCGTCTGCCACGGCATCTTCCAAATAGGCCGCATCCCCAAATAGGAATAGGTAAGAGTCTCGCTCCAGTTGAAAACGATATTCCACCGAAAAGAAACTCATGAAGTTGACGAAGAACTGATTCTCGTTGAATCCCCGGATGCTGCGACCTCCTCCGATGGGCAATTGATCATTGCGGAGCGGCTGATCTACGCCCAACCAATAGGTATGATTGGCTAGGTGCAAGACTTGTCTGGGAAAGAGCTTTCTGTACCATTTGGCTTGCAATTCGATTTCCCGGGTGGTCTGTTCCAGGGCAATGTTTTCATAAACCGCCTCTTTGAACCTGCCATTGGGTTGGATCGCCCTTCGCCCTACTCCTAATTCCAGGGTGAGGTCTACCCCCTTGCTGGGATTGTTTCGATAATCCACGTCTTCATATACAAATCCTGCGCCGATGGAATTGCGAGTCCCGTCCAGTTGATTGAGACGCAGGGCGGCGGTATCCCGCAAGGTTGAATCTAGCAGGCGGGTGCTACGATTTCGGTAGAAGAAACGAGCCGATAAAAAGGGGTTGATGGCATAGGAAAGCGCACCGTCGGCATTGAGGTTGAGAAAATCTTCCCGTTGCTTAAGGATGTCCAGATTGCCGGAAACCTTCACCGGGCTGCGCAGGAGGTAGGGGAGCTCAAGCTTGATCTGGGTCTGCTGAGAGTTTTCGGTCAAGCGATTCAACTGAAACTGGACCAATTCTCCCTGGCGAAACGGACTCACCAGCACAATGTCGACCACGCCAGTGAAACCAAAGCGTTGGGTGTTGTCTGTTGGCGGTTGCAAGCCCACCAGGAGGTCAAATTTCCCAGAGCGTTTCCGCTCCAGATCGACCCGGAGGTGGGCGCTTTCATTGGGATAAAATTGAAGCTTGGGGGTCTGTACCTTTTGGTAGTAAATCGAATTGTTCAGAAGCCGGGGGATGCCGTCGATCAGCTTTTGGTTGTAAGGATCGCCAGGAGAAATCCGCATCAAGGCGTGAAGGAAGGCATCTTTCTCCCGATGATTGCCCTGAATGCTGATGCTGTCAATCTGAATCGGAGGACCAGGATCAAACGCATAGCTTACATCGACCAAAATGACATCGGGACCGGATTGGGTATACTGAAGCGAAGAGCGGGCAAAGCTAGCGAAGGGATAGCCTTCGTTCTGAAACAGTTCCAGGCATTGCGCGAGTTGCTCTTCGAGTTGGGACCAATTGATCGGCAGCTGCTTCCGTTCCAGTCGATCCAATTCTACTTTTTGGCGATAAAGTGCATTCAAGCCGGGGGTCTCCACCTGTCGATAGCGATACTGTGGCCCCCGATACACCTGGAGGTGCCAACTCGGCTTCGCAGCACTGATGCCCAGCAATTGGCATTCTAACCAGCCCGCTTGCCGTTGTTCGCTTGCCCATGCTTGAACGCTTTCCCTGAGCGCGACGGAATCTTTCAGACCCGATACTTGCCGCATCAATTGAGCTTGGACCTTTTCATCCGAGAGGCCAGAAATGCGCTGAGCTGACAAGGAACTCATGGCAAACAGAAAGAGCAAGCCAAAGACCCAGCATATTTCTGGGGGAGGCAACTTCCGCGTCATAGCTGTTAGATCTCTGAAAAGCCCGTATTTCGAGCCGATCTGACTTCTGACCGAGAAACAATCTGATTTCTCGAATTCAATTTTCTTTCGGTTGGCTATGCAATTGGAGGAAACGAGGCCGCAACGCTACATTCCAAGCGATGATGGTTCCCAAACAGCCTGTGAATAACAGTTGTTGGACGAAAGGGGCTCCGATATGATTGATCAAAATATCCGCTAAGAAAACGGGCGCAAACGGCATCATCGCTGTTGCGATGCCTAAGGCAATGGCTTTCCATTGCGCACTGCGTTGGGTGTGGGTCCGACGGTAGCCCTGGTACAAGAAAAAGCCGAGACTCAGCAATACCAAGGAAAAAATGTAGGTATCATCGTACATGCCCATGCTTTCCATGATGCTAGTGCTGACAACCATCATGACTCCCCAGGCAGCTCCCCCTAACAACATGAAGGCAAAAGTCTTCCAGGAAGTACTCATGAACACCTGACTGGCCAGAAAGAGGAGGGTACTGATGATCATCAGAAAGGTCCAAGCATCATTGTCCTGGATATCGGTCCGTTTTTTCGAGGCATCATACAATTGCTGAAGATTGTGTTCAATGCGAGAGAAATCCTCATGTAATCCGGAAATGGCAACTCTTTCGTGTTCGTATTGACTCGCCGTCAGCAATTTTTGGGCGCTGAAGGCATAAGTTTTCCCGCTATATTTCTCCAAGACCTCTATCAAGGCTTCTATTCTTTTCAATTGCTCTGCAGTACTGGTATCTTCCGACCACAATTCTGTCTCATAATCAGGCCAATAGCCTGGGTTCAAATTGGTCAGACCATATCCACTAGCATCTTGAAGCGATCGTTCGAAAAAAGCATATGAATGACTGACCAATTTCAGGTCAGCTTCAAAGGCCGCCTCCGACTGTAGCTGACTCATCCGCTGAATCATCGTATTGCCAATCAGCATGGGGATGCCCACGACTGCGAGCGTGCCCAAGCCAAACAACAATTGATTCCGCATGGGGTGGAAGGGATTCAGCTTGCCATAAGACTTGATCGCCTGGAATTTAGCGGAGAAGAATACCCAAATCCCGAATGCCAAGGCCAGTGGGATGGCCGCCAACCAAGCCCAATTGTCTGGGTCCGGTACATCGTGGAGACTGACTTCATGGGTCAGCGTCAATCCAAACAGACCCAAGGCGAGGATGCTGCCATAGAATAGCACGAAGTGGATGCGGGTGGCCCACAAAAACGGAGCATTCAACAAGAGGCGCTGATCAATGCGCTTCAGGAAATCAGGGATAAATCGTTGGAAGAAACGAACCATAGGTACAACGCAAAAAAGGTAAGTTCACGGAAGATACAAAGGAATACGCGAGAGAAAAAGGCAAAAACGCCCCCTATTCCCGGAATAGTTTGAGGGTAGAGGTGCTGATATCTCGAAAATATCCGATGGGAACATTGGCTTTGACCAATTCTCGAAGGATTTCATTGCCGCTGCAATGGGTAGGAGAATGAATCAACTGATGCCCTCCCCGATCTTCTACCCGCACCCCTTCCAATTTGCTCAGGGCATGAGCGACCTGGGCTTTCTCAGCGGTGGTATTGAGTTCAAAGAGGTTATTGGCCCGATCTTTCCCAAAATCCTGCATCTTTCCATTGTAGAGCGCCTGGCCATTTTTCATGAAAATGATGTTGTCAGCGATCCGTTCCACTTCATGTAGATGCTGAGAACTGAGCAAGATGGACATCGGATGCTGATGAGAATTGGCGAGGTAGCGCAAATCCTGGAGGAAAATTTCCTGGGTATTGATGTCCAGATTTGCCAAAGGTTCGTCAATGATCAATAGGTGTGGTCTGCGAACCAGCGCCCTCGCTAGCTCAAAACGCAATTTGAAGCCACTGGAAATCTCGCTCCAGAGCGATTCTTCATATTGCGAAAGCCCCAAGCGATGAATGACAAACTCTACCAGCCGCTCGTTTTCCTTGCCCCGGATGCCCCGGATGGCAGCTGCGAAATGCAGATTCTGCTTCAGGAAGCCTTGCCAGGGAGTCAAATGCTGAGGAATGAAGGAAATGAATTGCTTGATGTGATACCAGTCCTGGGTATCGCTGCCCAACCACGGATAGCGAATGTTGCCCCCACTGACTTGTAGGTCTCCGGCAACAATCCGAAGTAAGGTCGTTTTGCCATTGCCGTTTTCGCCCACGATGCCTGTGATCTCCCCTAATCGCATCTGAAGATCCAGCGAGGGAAGCGTGAAGGTATGCTTAGGGGTAACAAAGGTTTTGGTGATGCTCTGGCCTTCGAAGACCACACTCTTGTCCTGAAGCAAGACTGCCGGGGCATCCTCCCCTTGCAACGGCAAGGCTGTGAGGGGTTCAGAACTCGCTGTCTCCCCAGGAAGTTGTTGTTCCACGCGATCCAAAATCTCATTGGACCGATCCAAAAGGGCCTGATACGCTTCGGGGGATCGGTCTTCTAGTTCTTGGGCAGCAAAGGCATTGTAGGCTGCTCTGAGCGCGATGGTCTCTTTGCGCAACGATTCAGATAAGCCAAGGTCGGCGAGGAAATCCAACAGGCGACGGCTGAGGCGACTGAGATCTTGCTCAGCTTGCAGATCCCGCAGCTCAGAGAACCGCTGGGAAAGGAAGTTTGGCTGCATAGGAAACAATTGAGTCGGGTACGGGCTTATTTTGCTAACATGCTCTATCTAAGATACTGTTTTTTTGATTTGGGGGTTTTGCCTCCGGTATGTAACTTACCTATACTCAGGATAATAATTTATTAGTTAAACCAAGATCAAAGCTTCTGCGTTTATCAAAACGCAAACTATCCTCTTTCTGTGTTGCAAGATTAAGCCATTCTTTATGGAAAAAAAGAAGCTGGGTGCATTATTAGGGCTTGGATTCCTACTCGTGATGATTGGATCAGGTTTGGGAGCCGGAATGTATGCTACCTTTTTTCAGCCCACCTACGTTGCTCCTTCTCAACCTACTTTGCCGGCCAGTTTCTCTAGTTACACCAGTCCGGCCCCGGTAGCCAATCCTTCACCCCCTGTTCCAAGCAAGACTACGATTCCCAGTGGTTTGCCGGATTTTGTGCAGGCTGCCAGTGCTGCCCGTCCGGCGGTGGTCCACATCAAATCGAAATACGAAATCAACCGCACTCGTCGCGAGTCGGATTTCTTCAGCAATCCATTTCGAGAGTTCTTCGAAGACGAAGGCATGAACGTGCCACACGGGATGGCTTCTGGATCTGGGGTACTGATTTCTCCCGATGGCTACATTGCCACGAACAATCATGTGATCGAAGATGCCGATGAAGTGGAAGTGACCTTGTTTGATAATCAAACGTTTCCTGCCCGGGTGGTAGGTACGGATATCACCACTGATTTGGCACTCCTCAAAATTGATGGCAAAGCTCTGCCTCACCTTTCTTTTGGCAATTCTGA
>JBCCCJ010000390.1:0-5820 GCA_039033615.1 Bacteroidota bacterium | reverse complement strand
GGAACAAGAACGGCAGCGGGTGGCCCGAGAACTCCACGACCGGGTGGGCAGCATGCTCTCCACCGTCAAACTGCACCTCAGTCAGTTGGAATCTGAAGGAGTAGGGCTCACCCCGACCAATCAATTGGTGGATGATACCTGCGAGGAAGTGCGCCGCATCTCCCACAACTTGGAGGCTGGGGCCTTGGCGGAGCATGGCTTGCTGAGTGCGCTGGAAGACTTGATCAGTTCTTTGCAAACGCATGCCGATTTTACCCTGGAAGTACATCTCTTTGGCTTGGAACAGCCCCTTGCGCCCCAGATCGAGCGACACCTCTTCGCCATCATTCAGGAAGGCTTCAACAATGTGGTCAAATACGCCCAGGCCTCGGAGGTTCATCTCAGCTTGACCCGACATTCCGATCACCTCAACCTGATGCTCGAAGACAATGGCATCGGCTTTGAACTGGCTGCCGCCCAAGCCAAAAATGGCATCGGTCTGCGGAATCTTCAGCACCGCGCCGCTCAAATGGGGGGAGAAGTCCTGTTTGATACCCAAACAGGCAGAGGCACCACCTTGATTGTGGATGTACCGCTGGAGGGGGAGGTTGGAGCGCCCCCCGCCTGAATGTTGTTTCCCTCTAATTGGGTGTACGTCAGCTGTCACCAGAAAAGGCATATCCCAGTAGATGGCAGTCGCGATGCGCCTGTTTTTTTTTCTGGAGGGCATCTGTCTCTACCAAGCTGCGAATCGCTCTGCACTTCGTTTTTTGGAGGGTTGGTTAGGCAGGCGCGGAGTGACTGCCACATATCCCAACATCACCAGTGAATGTGTGACATCTGACATACCCCCTTCTAATTGGCTCCTGCCAACAAATAGAGAACCGCCATTCTGACAGCCACGCCGTTTTGCACCTGATCCAGGATCACAGATTGGGGAGCGTCAGCGGCTTCACTGGTGATTTCTACGCCCCGGTTGATGGGACCGGGGTGCATGATGACCAGTTCTTTGTCGAGTTGCTCCAACATGGGCAAGTCCAACTGATACAGCATGGAGTATTCCCGCAGACTCGGAAAATAGCGGATGTTTTGCCGCTCCAATTGAATGCGGAGCATATTCACCGCATCGGCCCACTGCAAGGTATCCTGCAAATCATAGCTGACTTCTACTCCGAGGGTGCCAATGTATTTGGGAATGAGGGTCGGAGGGCCACATACCCGCACTTTTGCGCCGAGTTTGGTCAGGGCAAAGATGTTGGACAGCGCGACCCGACTGTGCTTGATGTCGCCGACAATGGCGATGTGTTTGCCTGCCAAATCCCCGAATTTTTCCCGCAAAGAAAAAGCATCCAACAGGGCTTGGGTTGGATGCTCGTGAGTGCCGTCTCCGGCATTGATGATTTGGGCGTCGATGTGTTTACTCAGAAACACCGGAGCGCCAGGAAGGGGATGCCTCATCACCACCATATCGACCTTCATCGCGAGGATGTTGTTGACCGTATCGAGCAAGGTCTCTCCTTTCTTCACACTGCTAGACGATGCAGAAAAATTCACCACATCCGCTGAGAGACGCTTTTCCGCCAACTCAAAAGAGAGTCGGGTCCGGGTAGAATTTTCGAAGAAGAGATTGGCGACGGTGATATCCCGCAGGGAAGGAACTTTCTTGATCGGGCGATTGATGACTTCTTTGAAGTTATCCGCCGTTTCAAGGATGGTATGAATATCGTCGGCAGTGATATACTTGATGCCGAGCAAGTGCCGGGTACTTAAGGCCATAATATGCGTACTGACAATCTGATCTTTGTATGCTTATCTTTTGCAGGAATTCAAACCAGAGGGGACTTTTCTGACTTCTGACAACTCAGTGGTCTGTCATCTGGCTTCTCTCTCCTCCTGCGAAACCAAAAACACCTGATCGTTTCCCCCTCCTTCTTTCAATTCAACCAACACCCGCTGGGTTTCAATGGTATCTACCTCAATGCCAATGTAGGACGCCTCCACGGGTAGTTCTCGTTGACGGATGCGATCTACCAACACCAGCAACTCCACCGAAAAGGGTCTCCCATACGCCAGCATAGCGTCCATCGCTGCCCGCACGGTGCGGCCCGTGTACAGGACGTCGTCTATCAACACCACCTTTTTGTCCTCGATGAGGAAGTCAATGTGGGTTTTGTTGGGTTCCAAAGGGGCAGATCGTTTGCGAAAATCGTCCCGAAAAAAGGTAACATCCAACTCTCCTTGAGGCACTTTTCGACCCACCAATTGTTCTAACTCCAACTGAATTCTTCGAGCCAAAAATAAGCCCCGTGGTTGTGCGCCAATGAGAACCGTGTCCTGAAAATCACCGTAGGTTTCCACCAACTGATGGCAGAGCCGACGGAGCGTAATCTCCAATTTGCCGGCGGGGAACAAATCCAGTTTTTCTTGTGGCTCCATATCTCCACAAAATTGCAAAGAATCCCGTCCTTGGACAAGTGCGATTTTTCCAAAGCATTGCACAATCGAAAATTGGCCGTCTGCTTTTTATTCCTCCCTTTTCCTCCTACTTTCCTTTCTGACTAAGCCTACTTCCTCATGAACAATTCTCCACTCCTGAGCGCGATCGGGATT
This sequence comes from Bacteroidota bacterium, assembly GCA_039033615.1. GTDB lineage: Bacteria > Bacteroidota > Bacteroidia > J057 > J057 > JBCCCJ01. Next base: position 3,231 of record JBCCCJ010000390.1, on the reverse strand, counting down.
TTGCTGATTGGTTTGACCTTTGGGTCTTGCCGCCAGACGAGCACTACTGCTACTGCCGAAACTGCAGAAGGCCAGACCGTACATCTGCATACCCACGTTTCTACCGCCATGCTGGCAGCAGCCGAGCAATTTCTCGGCAGGCTGGAAGAAACCCAACGGGAGGCGGTGATCTTCCCCTTCACGGATTCGATGCGCTACAACTGGCACTTCATTCCGATGGATAGCCGAATCGGTATTCCGCTGGAAGAGATGAATGAACTCCAACGAGAAGCGGCTGCCAACTTGATGCGGAGTACCCTGAGCGAGCAAGGCTATGAAAAAATCGAAGCCATCCGGGGACTGGAATTGGTCTTGCGGGAGGTAGAGAATCGCCCACCTGATGATCGGAGACGCCATCCAGAGAAATATTACTTTGCCTTTTTTGGTTCTCCCAGCGCGGATGCTCCCTGGGCTTGGCGGTACGAAGGGCACCATACTTCCCTGAGCTTTTCTTCGGTGAATGAAGAACTGGTAGCAGTAACCCCCGCTTTTCTGGGCTCGAATCCCGCCATCGTACGCGAAGGCAGCAATGTCGGCATGGAAGTCCTCAAAGCCGAACAAGACCTGGGGCGCGAATTCGTCAAAGGCCTAGCTCCCAATCAGCTAGAAAAAGCCTTGATTCTGGAAGAAGCACCCGGAGACGTGCTGACCTTTGTTGACCGGGAAATCAAACTCACCGAATTCGAAGGCTTGGCTGCCAGCGAGATGAATGCCGATCAGCAGCAAGAACTGCGGGCTTTACTTCAGGTATATACCGGAAATATGCAGGCGGATATCGCTGCGGACCAATGGCGGCGGATTGAGGAGTCCGGTTTTGAAAAGCTCTACTTTGCTTGGGCGGGTAGTCTGGAGCCGGGCGAAGGGCATTACTACCGCATCCACGGCCCTACTCTCCTGATCGAATACGACAACGTCCAAAACAACAACAATCACGTCCACACCGTCTGGCGCGATCTACAGTATGATTTTGGGGGGGATTTGTTGCAGCAGCACTACGAGAATTCTGATCATCATTGATCGAGAGACAGGATATTTCCTTTCTCATGCAGAATTAGTAGCCACGCATGAGCAAATGGACACGAAAGGCAAACCGGGTCTTTGGCAAAAATAGCGGAAACTGGACAGGCTGGTTCCCGCAGAAATTGTCAGAGAACCGGAAAACCTAGGAAGTCCGCAAGTTTTGTACTCGTAACAATCTCAATGGACCTGAATCCTTCAGCCTTCCCCGGTTTACCTGCTATGCTTTGATCCCGCTTCTAACTTCCCGCCTCCCACTCAATACTTCACCGTAACCCCCAAAGAAGGAATCACTGGCAATTGGTACACGGGTGCGAACCGAATCCGATCAAAGTAGAAGATGTTTCGGCGGTTGTAGGTGTTGATCGCACTGGCGGCCAACTCCATCAAGACCTTGTTCCCAAACAGCCAGCGACGCTTGACTGAAAGATCCAGACGGTGATAGTATGGCAAACGACCGCCATTCAAATCATCGCTGAGAATCAAGCCCAAATCTCCATTTTGGGTGGTGATGTCGGTCTGGGCGCCATCTTCCAGGAAGTCTAGCTTCTCAAAGTAGCCCTGGGTTTGGGTAAAAGGAAAGCCAGAACCCAAACTCCAACGCAGGCTAAATTCCCAAGGAGACTCGTTGAATTTGGGGCGTACGTAGGTTTGGCCATCGTCGCCTCTGACGGCGAAGCTGCCTTGCTTGATAGCTACCACGACATTGGCGGTATGACGGCGGTCGAAAATGGGCGGATAGGTCCGAGGATCATCCGAATCCAGTCGATCAGTCCGGGTTACTTTGGCGAGACCATAGTTGGTGTACACGTAGGCATTGCGGGTCTGGTATTTCACGATCACATCAATTCCATAGGCTTCTCCCGTCTCTGTAACAAATTCAGGATCCGTCTGAAAAATCCGGTCGCGGTTGATGTTGGTCAGCTGAGTAAAGCCTTTGTACCATCCCTCTACCGTGGTGGTCACCTGAGGAATGATCTCCGCTTCTACTCCGAAAAGGCTGTGCCAGGAAGTCTGCAAGTTGTGATTCCGGCGACGGAACGCAAGATCATCCGGCGCAGACAAGAATCCCTGGAAGAGATTCACTACGTCTCGATCCGAAACAGCCGCCATCAGGTTTTGAGAGTAGAGGCCCGTTGCGAAGCTGAAACTCAGCCCCGGAAAATTGAGCTTACCCCGAAAGCGAGGCTCGCCCATGATCTGGTTTTGGTTGTTGTAATAGTGCAGGCGAAGACTGGGTTCCAAGACTGCCCGCTCAAAGCCTTTGGAGGTCTTAAAGACCTTTTTGTATTCCGTGTAAACAGCAGCTTCGGTATTACTCGCTTGCTGTTGGGTGCTGAAGCCATAGGCATTGGTGAAGACATAATCGGTGCTGAAGCCCTGGAAGGACAGTCCGAAGTTGAATTCATCTACGGAGTTGAAGATGTAGCCAACCTTCAACGTTCCGTTGAAGCCTTGAATGGAACTCCGACGCGGGAAGTTCTCACTCTGGCTAGTAAGTCCGGTCGTATAGTTAGAGTAGGCAAAGGTACCGGAGATGATGGCACTCGCTCCCGCTGGCAACAACTGGAAGTTGGCTCCTCCACCTGCTGCTTCCCAATTGATGTTGGCAGGAAATTCAAAATTCACATCATCCGTGTGACTGAAGCCGAATAAATTGGCGTAGTTGACTCCATCTGAGAGGGTCAGTTTGCCATAAATATCCAAAAAGCTGTAAGGCAAGCCGGTAGAATCGTTGACATAGGGATAGAAGGTACTCCCGGTTTGGTCGATGTAGTTGTTCCGAGCAGATATCAGATAGCTCACCCCACTTCCGTCTTTTTTGGCTTTGCCGAGTGGTCCTTCGATCAGGGCGCCAGCGGAAAAGGGGTTGATGTTGGCTTTGGCTTTGAAACGAGAGAAGCTTCCGTTTCGGGTTTTGATGTCAATCACCGAAGACGTTCGCCCTCCATAAGCCGCCGGAAAACCCGCCGAGTACACGTCGACGCTCCGGATATAGTCAGGATCAAATACGGAAAAGAGGCCGATGGAGTGAAAGGGACTGTACACGATCATATCATCCAACAGGACCATATTTTGAATGGGCGTTCCGCCTCGAATGTACAATTGTCCTCCTTGATCTCCGGTGAAGACCACCCCCGGCAGTACTTGGAGAAATTGCGCCAGGTCAGCTGC
>JBCCCJ010000389.1:0-5830 GCA_039033615.1 Bacteroidota bacterium | reverse complement strand
CGTTGCATGGGGCTTCGGCGGTTTTTTGCATACTTTTTTGCTGACAAAAAAGTATGGCCGGTTGAGCTTGCGAAATCCCGCTTGCGGGACAGGCGACACTAAGCTTGGATGAAAGAAGTGGAAAAGGTATTCAGAAAATGTCTAGGAGTATGCGAATTGACACGAAAAAAGGCAGCGAGATGGGGAATTCGTGCCATTCGATAAGGGAACAAACCAGCCTCGTGGCGCAGCGAATTTCCGTGAATGAAGGCTAGCGAGGGGGCAATTCGTGAAATCTGTGCAATTCGTGGCTTAACAAAGAAAAGTTTGCCACGAATTTCCGAATTAGTATCTGACCGGAAAGGTGGTATTTTCCTGTCTGTCAACAATTTGGGTTGATTTTTTGTAAAAAAAACGCACTGAATCTACTGGCAATATCCGGCTATAAATGATATATTCTGCTTCTCATTTGATTTTAGGCCAAAGATTCAGCTTTATTCAGATGCGCAAACGCTACGAAATCTAACAAAGCCTAGGCACTGTTCCGATAGATGAAGTATCCATATACGAAAGGAGTCGGGATGAGCTTCCTGCGATTTTGCTAGGTCTTCAGCATATCTTTTCTACCCAATCGCTTCGGGATCCGATTTTAGCCATTGTAGAGCAAGCCGTTCAGGGGGAGAAGCTTCAGACTGGCCGTCGCGGGATGGACTTCTGGGAAATTTTGGTTTTGGGGGTGGTTCGTTTGGGGTTGAATACCAACTATGACCGCCTCGAAGATCTGTCTAACAACCACCGGAGTCTTCGGGGAATTCTGGGGGTAGAGGTTGCTGATGGGTATGGTTTGGGGAAGGTGTATCGTCTTCAGACCCTCAAGGATAATGTGGGTTTGTTGGATGAGGACTCTCTGATGCGAATCAATGAGCTAGTGGTTGCCCATGGCCGACAATTGATAAAAAAAAAGAAGCCGAAGCAGATCAAGCGGCTCTGATGCGAGTCAAGGTTGACAGCTTTGTGGTAGAGACTCCGGTCCACTTTCCCACCGATATTACCCTGCTCTACGATAGTGCTCGTAAGTGTCTGGATATCATCGAGAAGGCTTCTGAGGTGCTCAAAAGGCCCCTTGAAGGGTGGCGAAAACTAGGGCTATGGCGTAAGCAACTGCGGCGTGAGGAGCGTCAGCTCAGCGCGATATCGGGTCGTGGTGGAGCCAATCGGGCCGCCAGATTATTGGAAGCCGCCGAGGCATATTTGGCCTTGGCCAATCGTTTATCAGCCAAAGTAGCGGCGACGAGCCTGCCTGAAGGCGGTTCGATGCACCTAATAGCCATCTTTGCAGCCTTAGCGCACTATCAGGCACTGCTTGACAAGCACATTGACTTGGTCAGACGCAGGCTCATAGAAGGAGAGAAAATCCCCCATGCCGACAAGCTCTTCTCCATCTTTGAACCCCATACCGAGTGGATCAACAAAGGAAAGAAACACAAAGCGGTTGAATTGGGGCTCAAGGTACTGGTGGCTACCGATGAGCATCACTTTATCCTCCGCCACCGAGTGATGCAGCAGCAGCAAGACGTCGAGCTAGCCCTGCCCATTGCTCAGGAGATCTGCCAGGCCTATGGACAGACAAAGCTCCAAAGTATCAGCTTCGACAGAGGCTTTTACTCCAAGCTCAATTATGAAAACCTACTCCAATACGCACATCAAGTAATCCTACCCAAGAAAGGCAAACCCAACCAGGAAGAAGCCCAAAGAGAGGCCCAAGAGGAATTTGTCAGACTCCGGCACCAGCACAGTGCCGTCGAAGCCAATATCAACCAGTTGGAATACAATGGCCTAGATCGATGTCCAGACAAAGGGATCAAGCACTTCAAACAATATGTGGCATTGGGAGTGCTGGCTTACAACCTCCACAGAATCGGCAAGACCTTGATCCGAAAAGAAACAGCCGACCCAAAGCCCTACAGAAGGGCAGCTTAATCCCACTAAAATCGCTACCAAGCAAGGACCCAATGGGAGAGATGCGTCTAACTCCACCAATTAGCAAGCCTCATCGTACAGATTGCACCAAATGGGACCGATTGGTAGCCCAAAATCAACGATTGTCCCATTATTGAAATATCCATGACAAAACAAACAGAGAGGGAAAACCTGAAAAGCGTAGTTTTCGGTCAGATACGAATTAGCACGAAAAATAGAGCTGTGATTCCCGATTCGTGCCATTCGCCAAGGAAAGAAATCAAGCTCACAGCGCAGCGAATTTCCACGAATAAGGGCTGGCGAGAAGGCAATTAGTACAGGTTCGTGGCTAACAATCGAACTTTCCCAAGCATCTGAAAGTCAGCCCCCTACAAAACTTGTCATCTCGACGATAGGAGAGATCTTATGTTGATTGAGAAAACAAGAGATCTTTCGCAGGCTCAAGATGACATCCTAGGATGGAAAGTCCTGTCCTCTGTCAGCGCATCGCCAGCATGTTATCCAGAATCTCGAAAAATGAATAGAGTAGCCACGAATGAACGAATTGACACGAAAAATAGAGCTGTAATTCCCGATTCGTGCCATTCGCCAAGAAAAGAAATCAAGCTTACGGCGCAGCGAATTTCCGCTCTCGCAAGTTTGCAACTCGCGAGCATCAAGTTACTGCGTTTGTAAGGCTCTGCGATCCAAAGATCACCCCTACCCCCTCAACCACTCCCGCGCATTCACGAATGCGTCTAGCCATGGCGAAACCTCATCCTTACGGCTCTTGGGATAGTGCGCCCAATTCCAGGGAAAGGTGGAGCGTTCCAGGTGGGGCATGGTGGCGAGATGGCGGCCGTCGGCACTGGCGAGCATGGCAACGTTGAAGTCGCTGCCGTTGGGGTTGGAAGGATAGGCCTCGTAGCCATATTTGGCGACAATGTGGTAATCGGATTCCGCCTGAGGCAGGTCAAATTTCCCCTCGCCATGTGAAATCCAAATCCCCAACTGAGCGCCAGTCAGGTTGCCCATCATCACTGATTGATTGTCCTGAATCTGGACCGAAGTAAAGGCACTTTCGTGCTTGTGGGAATCATTGTGCCGCATGAAACCTTGCTGTCCGTGTTCGGGGTACATCAAGTTCAATTCCATGAACAACTGGCACCCATTGCAGATGCCGATGGAAAGGGCATCCTCGCGGGCGAAGAAGCCATCCAGGGCTTGCTTGGCTTTGGGATTGTAGAGGAAAGCTCCCGCCCAACCTTTGGCGGAGCCGAGCACGTCCGAATTGCTGAAGCCTCCGACCGCACCGAGGAATTGAATTCCCTCCAGGTTTTCCCGGCCAGAGATCAAGTCCGTCATGTGCACGTCCTTTACCTCAAATCCTGCCAAATACAAAGCATTGGCGAGTTCCCGCTCAGAATTGCTGCCTTTCTCACGTAGCACGGCCGCTTTGGGTCGCTTGGTGGGACGGGTGGGCTTTTTCCCGGAAAAAGCAGCGGGAAATTCGTACTGGAGTGGCTGCTGGTGATAATTCTCGTAGCGTTCATCTGCCAAGCTATTGGCGGTTTGATGCTGATCCAGGAGCCGAGACGTCTCGTACCAATGGTCTCGATATTCCGCTACGGAAAACCGATGGATACTGCCCAGATGGCTGATGCTCACAGTTCCATCCTGAGTGGGTTCGCCCAATTTGGTCCATTCGATTCCCGCTTCCTGCATCCGAGCCTCCATCTCTCCTCCATTTCCCTGAATCACCAACGCACTGTTCTCCGCAAACAAACATTTCACCAAGTCTGTCTCGCCCAGCCCATCCAGATTCACGTCCATCCCCACGCCTGGTTGCGAGAAACACATTTCCAGCAACGCCGTAACCAAGCCTCCCGCAGATACATCATGCCCAGCCAGGATGGCTCCTTCCCGAATCAAGGCTTGCACCAGATCGAAGGTCTTGGCAAAATAGGCAGCATCCGCAATGCTGGGCGCGGTCTGACCAATGGCATTTCTGACTTGGGCAAAAGAAGAGCCTCCCAACGTCAGGGCTTGTTGAGAGAGGTTGAGATAATAAATCGCCCCGCCCTCTACTTGAAGAACCGGCTCCACAATGGCCGTAATGTCATCACAATGTCCGGCGGCAGAAACCACCACTGTCCCCGGAGCAAGCACATCTCCCTCGGGGTATTTCTGCTTCATCGAGAGCGAATCCTTGCCCGTCGGCACATTGATGCCCAAGTCAATGGCGAATTCCGAAAGCGCTTTCACTGCCTCGTACAAACGGGCATCCTCGCCTTCATTGCGGCAAGGCCACATCCAATTGGCGGAGAGGGAGACGGATTTCAGGCCTTCTTGTAGCGGAGCCCACACCAGATTGGTGAGAGATTCAGCTACTGAGTTGCGAGAACCTGAGATCGGATCAATCAAGCCACTCACAGGAGAATGCCCGATCGCGGTGGCAAGTCCGTGCTGGCCTTCGTAGTCCAGCGCCATTACGCCGCAATTGTTGAGGGGCAACTGAAGCGGTCCTGCACATTGTTGTTTGGCGACCAGTCCACCAACGCAGCGGTCCACCTTATTGGTGAGCCAATCCTTGCAGGCCACCGCTTCCAATTGGAGGACCTGGGCCACATATTCTGCCACCTGATCCACCTCATAAGTCAGGGGTGCGTAGTTCCGCTCGACCTGCTGGTCATCCATGATGGTCTTGGGCGAACTTCCGAACATATCTTCCAAAGCAAGGTCCATGGGTGTCTCGCCCGTCTCTTCTGATTTGAATTGGAAACGCATATCTCCGGTCACTTCCCCGACCACGAACAAAGGCGCGCGCTCCCGTTCAGCTATTGCCTGCAGCAGCGGCAAATCCGCAGGAGAAATGATGATGCCCATGCGCTCCTGCGACTCATTGCCGATGAGTTCCTTGGCCGAAAGGGTCGGATCGCCTACTGGCAGGGCGTTGAGGGCAATGGTCCCGCCGACTTCCTCCACCAATTCAGACAAACTATTGAGGTGCCCCCCTGCCCCGTGATCGTGAATGGATACGATGGGATTGCTGGCGCCTTCCACCATCCCTCGAATGGCATTGGCAACCCGCTTTTGCATTTCCGGATTGGAGCGCTGCACCGCATTCAATTCCAGTCCGGCGCTGTAAGCCCCCGTATCCGCCGAAGAAACCGAAGCCCCGCCCATGCCGATGCGGTAATTGTCCCCGCCCATGACGACGATCTTGTCCCCTACTTTGGGGGTGCTTTTCAGGGCCTGCGCCGATTTTCCATAACCAATGCCGCCCGCCAGCATGATCACTTTGTCAAAGCCCAGCCGCTGACTTCCTTCCTGATGCTCAAAGGTCAACACCGATCCCGCAATCAAAGGTTGACCGAATTTGTTGCCAAAATCCGAAGCTCCATTGGAAGCCTTGATCAGGATGTCTACCGGAGTCTGATAGAGCCAGGGGCGCGCCGGAAAGGCTTCTTCCCACTTCCGACTTTCTGCCAAGCGAGAATAGGCCGTCATGTACACCGCCGTTCCAGCCAGGGGAAGCGAACCTTTGCCTCCTGCCAGTCGGTCGCGAATTTCTCCTCCCGAACCCGTCGCTGCTCCGTTGAACGGCTCAACCGTGGTGGGAAAATTATGGGTTTCGGCCTTGAGAGAAAGGACCGAATCCATAGCCAGAGATTCATACCAATCAGGCGTCTTGGCACTTTTCGGCGCGAAGTGGGTGATTTGAGGGCCTTTGACGAAGGCGACGTTGTCTTTGTAAGCCGAAACGATGTCGTTGGGATGTTCCTTCGTAGTCCGCTTGATCATCTTGACCAAGGACGCATCCTGCGCTTTTCCATCGATCACAAACGTCCCGTTGATAATCTTATGGCGGCAGTGTTCGCCGTTGACCTGG
>JBCCCJ010000388.1:0-5849 GCA_039033615.1 Bacteroidota bacterium | reverse complement strand
TAGTCATTTTCATCGACTCGATCTCGATCCGACATGTGAGAACTTCGATCCCTGAACGCCGAAGGTAACTTTCTCGATGGACTCACAAAAAGGGCCACAGTCGATGTCTTGGAACAGAATATCTCCTGGCTTCAATTCAAATGCGGAAAGTTCAACGCTGGCAGTTGGGTTGGTTTCCCCAAGTTGGGCTTCTGTTTGGCTTGATTGACAGGAAAAGCTGAGTAGCAACAGGAGGGAGCAGAATAGGGCATGATTCATGATGAAAGATGAAGGGTATAAACAATGGTAAAGCTAGTGGAATTTGGCATTGAGGGCTAATATACCCGCCAATCGAGGAGCGCTTTCTCCTCCCCGCTCTCACAAGCTTCCAACTCGTGAGCCTCAAATGAAAGCGTTTGTAACGCGCCCCAAGCTATATGGCACATAGCTGGAGCTCCCTCACTCATTGTCTTTCCCCTCTTTGCTAAATCAATGCATCAATCGCCATGGTCATGGACCTTTCCTTCCAACTCCTCGACCAGCTCTGTCAAACCGTATGTCTCAGGGTCCAACTCTCTTGCCTTGTGGAAATTCTCCATTGCTTGGGTTTCATCTCCTTTTTCCAAAAAATAGATCCCCAAGTTCTTATAGAGATACGAATTATCCGGATCCAGCTCTTCGGATCTTTTGATATCTTCTAACCCCTCTTCGAGATTCCCCAATTTGATTTTTGCCAGCCCGCGATTGTTATAGGCATGTGCAAAATAGGGATTCACATATATCACCAGATTGAAATCATAGATGGCTTGTTCGTATTGCTCCAATAGGTTGAGCTCATATCCTCGGTTATTGAGGGAAACGAAATGATAGGGTTGAATCTTGATGGATTGGTTGTAAAATTCCATCGCTTCCGCATGCCTCCCAGTAAGTGAAAGGACATATCCGTAGCCGCACAAATCATCAGAAGAAAGTGTAGAGACTTCCTGTAGCTCCTTGTACATCTCCTCTACCTTCTCGTAGTTCTTCTCCCACAGATAGTAGGCAATTCCCTGTCTTAACAAATCTGGATGCTTCTTTTGGTTGTATAGCTCCCGAATTTCATGGATGACTTTCGTTATCCCGCCTTCTTGATAATACTCCCCTAACAAAATAAAGTCTTCGTATATCGGTCTGATTCTTAACAGATTTCTTAACGATTGACCATCATTATAGGTAATGCTGCCACCATGTAAGATAATGGGATAGGGATTAGGTTTGAGGTTAATGATGAAGTCCCAAAAAGCAGAAACGATCAAAACAGCCAAGAGCCACCATACGAAGGTGAATAATTCAACAGAATTTGATTGTATGAAGATGAGACATGTCACTGCCAATACGAGGGAGGCAAGTGGTCCTCCTAGAATGAACATGAAATTGCGCAACCAGGAAATATGTTCCGTTTTGGATGACATAACAACCCCATGATTCCACAAAAAAGGATCATACTTAATATAAAATCGTAGTCTCCCTAACCGAATGCTTAGCCCTTTTTTGCTTTGTCCAAAAGAGCCAATGTAAATATCAAAATCCCCCCCAAACAGGATCATACCTGCAAGCGCATGCCCCATCTCATGAACAAAGGTTGTGCTTATCCTTGTTGACAGGAGGATTGCGATAATCGACAGGAAATGATCCATACGGTTGGGAAAAGTGATGATATATGACGCCTCGTACAGTACCGGGCCTATCTTCGAATCAATATGTTCTCTATTTGTCCTTCATCAGCCTGCCAAAAATACTGCAAATCGCCGAGAATGTTACCATTCATCTGCTCATCAATCTCCGCTCTCGCGAGTTTGCAACTCGTGAGCCTCAAATAAAAGCGTTTGTAACGCGCCCCAAGCTATCTGGCAGATAGCAGGAGCCCCCTCACTCCACCACATAGCCCGCATACGCGTACCTCGCCCGCAGGTAGAGTTTGTTCCCCAGGCTATCCACCCGCCAACTGTTGCGATCCTTCACCAGTCGAAAGCCCTCCACAATGGTGTCGCTCAGGTTTTGGACGTAGCTGTAATGATCGGCGTGTTGGACTTGATAGGCCAGCAGATGGTAGCGCTGCTGATCGAAGAAGACGTGCCAAATATCTGGGGTGCTGTGGTTGGCGTGGGAATCGGGATGGTAGGCGATGCGAACCGCATGTACCGACTCGCCCGACTCCAGGGTGTCCAGCCCGGCATAGCGGATGTCGGCGCTTGGGTCCAGGAGATTGTAGGGCAGATTCGCGACAAAGGTGGCGCTGAGAATCGTATTGGTCAGCCTGCTGAGATCCGCACTGGTGTCCGCTTGCCCTTCCACCAATTGTTGGGTGTGCCCGGCTTGTTGTTGGAGGAGATGGGCTTGTCCCGCCTCCTCCCAAGAAATCTGGATGTTTGGCTCAGGATCGTAGGCATACACATGATCCTGGGAAGCGTGGGCTTCTACTTCGCCATTCTCCAGCAGCAGGTCATAGGTTTTGTGAAAACGGATTTCCTGTTTGTGCTGCCAGCGTTCCAATCCGCCCATGGCCTCCATCGCCTGTTTCAAGACAGAGCGGGCTTCGACGTCGGAGATTTGGTCGAAGGGATCGGGGAACTTGGTCTCTTCAACGGGAGTTAGCTGACAGGCGGAGAACCAGAGGCCCATGAAGAGGACGATGGTGGAGAAGAGGAGAGTTCGAAGCAACATAGGAAACAGGTGAGGAGAAAACATATGATGGGGGGAAGATAGCATAACTTTGTTCTTCTGGTGAAAAAGCTTATCCAAGGGGGTAGATCAGATGTCACACGTGCTATTGGTGAGCCTGTTGAAAATGGTAGTCGCGATGCGCCTGCTACCAATCCATCTATCTTCGATTTCCTACCGAAATGGGTATCCCTCCGGGCTACGATTGTGTGAACACAAGGAAAAGTGTGCTGAGCGCCTGCACTGAGCGACAGCCGAAATATGCCGAACCAACTCTCAAAAAAACGAAGCGCAGAGCGATTCGCAGCTTGGTAGGAATAAATGCCCTACAGAAAATAGCAGGCGCATCGCGACTGCCATCTACTGGGATGTGCTTTTTCTGGGGACATGGTACGTACATCCCTTGTCCAAGGGCTCTGTTCCCCGATTTTTTCTCTCCATTTGGCAAAAAAGGAGGATCAAATCATGATTTGAAGCGGGGCAGAGGCCCAATTCCCCTAGATTCGAGTCCAAATTGATCTCATGATGAAACAATCCCTGCTGGTTTTCTTTTCCCTCTTATGCTTCGCTTCCCTGTTTTCTCAATCCAAGAAAACAATGGATCCGGCGGATATCACCCAACTCCTCTCCCAACAAATCAAGGAGGAAGATCCAGGCATCGCAGTGGGGATCGTCCGAAATGGTCAGCTGGTTTATGAACACCATCTAGGCTATGCCAACCTGGATCACCAAGTGCCAGTAGATGCTCAGACCCGCTTCAACATTGCCTCCAACGCCAAGCAGTTCACGGCCTTATGTATCCTACGCTTGATCGAAAAGGGGCAAATCTCCCTGGAAGATGACATTCGCACCTACTTCCCGGACCTCTACCCACAAATCGAGGAGCCAATCACGATCTCCCAACTGCTCGCTCACACCAGCGGGGTGCGGGATTATTGCGATTTGCTGGCGCTTACTGGCAATACCTGGTGGCGGCAATTCGTCGACAATGGAGACGTCATGGAAATGATGCGGAAGCAAACCGACTTGAATTTCCCCCCGGGTACAGAATTTCTCTACAGCAATTCCAATTATATTTTGCTGGCGGAGATCGTGCAGCAAGTGAGTGGGCAGGCATTCCACGAATTCGCCAAAGCCCAGTTTGAGGCCCTGGACATGCCCAATACCGCTTTTCAGACCCACTATGGGGAAATCATTCCGCACCGAGCGAGGCCATACGGCCAATGGAATGTCTGGCGGGATGAACCCACGATCACGGAAGTCCACGGAGACGGAGCTTTATACACCACCTTGCGGGATCAACTCCGCTGGGAGCAAGTCCTCCAGGCCAATGACGGCAGCTACCTTTCCCAACAACTGATCAACCAAAGCCAAGCCCCCCTGCAAGGCAGTTATGGCTATGGGGTAGAGTTCCGAGATCTCTCAGGATGGGCCTATACTTTCCATGATGGCGTCACCGGAGCCTACCGAGCCACTTTTCTGCGGTTCCCTTCTCAGCAGCTATCCATTGTGGTGATGTCCAACAACCGCAACGTCCAAGCCAACAACCTGGCCTGGGAGATCGCTGCTCTGGTGGGGGAACTGCCAGAGAACCAAGCAAATGCACCATATCCAGGAAATCCAGAAACGGTAGAGACATTGACACAAATCCAGGAGGTAGTGGGGAGTTACCAGCAAGAAGACGGGACCATCATCCGGATCACCGAGCGGGACGGTTTCTTGTATCGGGAGTTGTATCAGCGGGAGCCAGTGAAATTGATCCCGGAGCAAGGCGGGCTGTTTGAGTATGAAACCATCAAGGATTTGAAAATGAACTTCACCGGGGTGGGGACTTCTGAGCAACAATTCACCCTCTATCTGTCCTCCCAACCCCCGAATACCTATCGAAAACTCTCTCAGGCAGAGGAGGGCACCTTTGACAAGGCCGCATTGAATGGGCGCTTTTACAATGCAGAGACCGACACCGAAATCATCCTGAAGTTTGTAGAAGGCGATACCTATTCTCTCACCAAAAACGGGCGAGAAAGACAGGCAAAACTGATTGTGGCCGACTATCTGCGGATGATGGATACCTACAAAATCCACGTGATCCGGGATGAGGCCAATGAGGTAGTCGGCTTGAACGTGGACCGAGACCGAATCAGAAATGTGATCTTCAAGCGAAGCTAGGGGCTGGTTCCCTCCCCATTTGTCGCCTCCCTTACCATCCCCCAAGCCTTCCGATTGCTCCTTTGCCGGAAAACAGGATACATATGAAAACGCTATGGATGGTATTGATGGCAGGGGTGATGATTTCCTCCTGCAAGCTGGCAGACTTGAGTACGGCTCAGGCGCATGAAGATCAAAGTTCTCGCGGGAAGGCCATTCTCGAAGGAGCGATGCGAGCCCACGGCGCCGACAAATGGGACCAGATCGCCAGTTATGAGGGAGAAATGGAGGATGAGTTTTATGGCGTCATGGGCAATGTCGCCAATCCGCATAAAGCAAATCCCGTCTCCGTCAAATTGACCCTGGAGCCGCGCACCTATGGCGGCATGCTGCATTTTCAGGATCAGGAGGCCAAAGACAAGGCCTGGGGGCTGGAAGATGGTGCGGGCTACTCCCTCAATTGGGCAGGGGAACGGAGCAATAAACGAGCAAAGGATGCCCTGTTCTGGATTCCGACCTATCAATACTTCGTTGAATTTCCAGCGCGGATTCTCGAAGCCGATGTCTTCCGATACACAGGGACGGAAGACATCAAGGGACGCACTTGTGATCGGGTATTCGTGAGCTGGAATCAGGTAGATCCTCAAAAGGAATTTGACCAATATCTGGTGTGGGTCGATCAGGAAAGCCACCTCATCCAAAAAGTCGAATACACCGTCCGGGAAGCGGGGGGCTTTCTCACGGGATTTATCATGCTGGAAGAGATGAAAGACTTTGATGGCATCCTTCTTCCCACTCGCATGCCTGTGGGAAGCAGTCTGCTGAAAGAAGGCAAGTGGCTCCACGAAATGCGAATCAAGGGGCTTGTTTTTACCCGTACATCATTGGGGAAGGGATAATGCTTCCTAGCAGCCTGTCGGATTATGGCTATCAATATAGGAGGAATCTGTTTACCTTAGTTGGACCAAACCCTTTAGATCTATGCGCGAATTTCTTGGTGCGAATCGAAATCAGTTGAGTCT
>JBCCCJ010000387.1:0-5851 GCA_039033615.1 Bacteroidota bacterium | reverse complement strand
CCCGAATCGTGAAAGGATGATCCGTGAAACTGGTCCCCAAATAGCGGTTGATGATGATCAGATTCTCTTTCAAAGAAGCGGCCAACACCTTGGGCGTAGGGGTAGATTTGTTGTTTCCCTGCCAGCGGAAAGCGGCATAGTATTCCTTGACAAACTTGAGGCGATAGTTTTTGAACAACAGATTGGCAAAGAATTCCCGGTCCATGGTCAGGTGAAAATCCTTGTCGATCCGAATCCCTTGGTCCACGACTTTTCGATTGAAAAAAAAGGTGGTCGATTGAATGAAAGTGTAGAACAGGATCAGCCATTTGGAAGGACGATGAGACGTGAGGTTCCGCATGAACTTTCCGGCTGCGTCCACAAAACGGACATTCGCATACACCCCATCGTATTTCTCCGTCAGGTTTTCCGCTACAGAGTGAAAGGTGTTGGGCAAATAATAGTCATCTGCATTCAACCAGCCGATGACCTCTCCCGAAGCAAGCTGAAAGCCTTTGTTGATGGCATCACTTTGCCCTTCATCCGGCTCGGACACCCAGATCAGGTGGGGATATTTCCGAAGGATGTCGAGGGTTTCATCGGTAGAGCAGTTATCTACAATGACGTGCTCAAAAGATTCATAGCCTTGACTCAGCACACTCTGAATGGCTTGCTCAATGAAAGGCCCCTGGTTGAAAGAGGGGGTAACGATGGAAATTTTGGGTCGATTAGTGGACATATGCTATTTCTTGTTTTGCGATGTGAGGAGAAAGAGAAAGCGCAGCATTCATCTGCTGGTAGAAGATTGCCAATTGAAATTCTTGTAGATATTTGCGACGCCCGGCCTGCCCCATCTCTGCTCGGAGTTGAGGATCCAGGATCAGCTCTTCTAGGGCTTGGTAGATTGCTTCCACAGATTGCGGTGGCACCAAAAATCCTCCCCCGCCATGTTCAACCAAGGAAGGAATGCCTCGCCATTGGGTAGAGACCACAGGCAATTCAAACATGCCGGCTTCCAACACCACCGATGGAGCAGATTCTGATTCGAAATAAGAGGGGAAACAGAAGATGTCTGCCCAGAGATATTCCTGCCATTTTTCCTCCGCCAATTTGACGCCGGGAAAGTGAACGAGGGAAGTCAAAGCGTTTGATTCACAGAAATCTCGGCAAGTCTGTTCAAATGCCGCACTGGCAAATGGGCCGACACAATGCACGTCTAATTGGTACCCCCGATCCCGCAATTGAGCCACCGCTTCCAAGAGAATCATGACCCCTTTGGAGGCTTTCAGGGAACTGAGCAACAGGATTCGAGTGCGTTTCCGAGATTCCCGCTGGATGGGGAGATAGGTTTCGGCCCCGTCTTCCAATCCGTTGTGAATGACCACGGTTCGTTTCGCAGCGAAATAGCCGCCATCGTCGGGGCTATGATGCGTCAGATGAATCGCCAGTTCAGGTTTGCCATACACCCACCAGGCCAATCTTTTGAACAAAAACGGCAACTGATCCACATATTCCCCGATTCCAGCTGCCCGGAAGTGAAAAATGAGTTTCGGAAAAAAAGGTCGGATCAATCCCAGCAAGAGCATGTCTCGGATCAGCGGCACCGTAGCATTCCCCGCAGGCATGAAGTAGAGGGTAGAGAGCTGATGGTGAAAGCGCATTCGGATCGCCCGGACCACTAGCTCCACCAGATGCCACAGCTTGCGAACGCTGGCCTTCCCCACAGCATCCAACGATTGGGAGAAGTCCATCCGCAGAAAATACATCTCCACCTCCGGCAAGTCACCGTTGAGCAGCCGCTCAGTCATCATGGCTTGTCCATGATAAGGAGGGGGAACTTGCCCCATGATTAAGATTCGATTGGGCGTTTTCATGGTTGTGGTCGAAGCTGTTGGTACATCTGTAGAGCCTCCTCCATCAGTGCTCGATAGCGAGGATGGTTCTGCAATTGGGTTTGAATAGCAGCTTTGGCCGCGGCTTTTCGGAGATTGGGACGGGAGCGCACCAAATCCAGCTCTTCTCCGGCTTGCTGTTTGGTCTCCCGATCTAGCTGGTCGATTTGTTGAAATACCTGATCTGCTTGGACGCTTTCTTCTTCTCCTAGCAAAAGATCTGGAAAATCAGACGCCAACTGCTGGAGGCAACGTGCTGGATGTTGGGTGAGGGATTCGAATTCCCATACCAGTAGCTGATCCTTGATTGCCACGAGGGGTTCATGAAATTTTCGGAACCAATGAAAGGCCAACCAAGGCGATAGATAGGCATTTCGCAGCAGGAGAGAGGGAATGGAATCCTGCGGATTCCTCAGCAGTAGCACACTAGGTAGCCCTCGTTGAACTCCTTGCTCCAACTGATAGGCGAGGTGCAAATGATGAGCAATGTGAAGGTTCTGCTCCAAGTGTTGTTCCACCAATAAGACCCCAAAGGTGTTGGCGGACCGGGGAAAGCCTTCGATCACCAACTCTGTCTCTGGTTGGATGAGCAAGTCTTTTCGGCTGACCACCATGGGGGTAAGATTCCCCACCTGCAAGCGAGTGAACACCCGGGCTTGCTTAGTGGTATTGCGGATGTGTTGAACCAATGGCATCATGAGGTCAATCAGGTAGAAGATTGGTAGGAAATGGGAAGAGCGGGGCTTCCTTGTGCATTCGACTGAAGTACCGCTTGGTACAATTGCTGAAACTGACGACTGACGACGGGCAGGGCACAATGCTCTTCTACCCAATGGCGGGCTTGTTGGCCCAATCGCTGGTTCTGTTCTGTATTTCGCAACAGTTGTTCGATGCCTTGTGCCAAGTCAGCCGCATCAAACGGCTGGGCCAGATAGCCTGTCTCCTGATGCTGGATCACATCCCGGATTCCCGTGGCATCGAATCCTACTACGGGCGTTTCACAGGCCATCGCTTCGATCACCGTCTGCCCAAAGGCTTCCTGAATCGAAGGCACCACCATGACATCAGCAGCAGAATACAGCATCGCCAGGGAATAGTCATCGTGCAGGTGTCCGAGATAGCGAATCGGGAAATTGGCCAGGGGTTCCTGGCCTTGTCCATCCGACCCAAACACCAGCAATTCAGTCGGTAGGTCTTGGGGCAATTGGCCCAGCGCTTCTTTCAACAGATGAAAGCCTTTCCGCCGATTTCCAGTGGAATTGACCGCCCCAAACGCCAGCACTTTTTTCTCCGGAGAAATGCCGAAAAACGCTTTCGCAATGGCCTTGGGGAGGGGCTTGTATACCGAGGTATCCAGGCCGTTGGGGAGGGTGTGGAAACTGGTTTGAGAACTAAAAACCCCAGATGCCTGTGCCTGTGCGGTCATCCAGCGACTGATCCCAACGATGGCTAGGTGATCGAGCTTTCCATAGATTCGCTGTTTGCGCTGATGCTGGGTAGCACTTGCATCTTTCAAACTCGAAGAAGCCAGGGAAGGACATTGCCCACAGCCTTTGGTCAGTCGTTCGCAATCTCCGGTATAGTGGCAGCCGCCAGTAAACGGCCACATATCGTGCAGGGTCCAGACCGTTGGAAGATTCAATTGCTCCAGGGCTTTGAGCGGCAAAAAGCCATCGGTTACCCAATGCAAATGCAGCAGATCGGGTTGAAACTCTCGCACTCGTTTTGCAAACGGATAGCTGCTCCAACCGGTAGAGAAATTGCCCTTGGGTGCGTGGGGATACCGCCGCGCCTTGAATTGACTGTCCACACTTGGCAGGGCGATCTGGCCCAACTTTGGGACAATACCTGTGGCCGCATGGATGTTCGGATGGCGGCTACTTTTGCGCAGCACCAGCATCTCCACCTCTATCCCCAAGGCCCGAAGGCCAAGGAAGAGGCGATGGGTGGCGCGGGCGGCGCCCCCTTGGAGATCACGGGTGCTGGCAAATAGGATTTTCATGCCTGAACTTTGACAGGTTCGCTCGCGGGTTCTGCTCCGAACAATTGCTCGGTGAAATAGGCCAGGGTCCGCTTCAACCCGATCTCTCGGGGTACTTTGGGTTCCCAATCCAGCAATTCTTTGGCTCGGCTGATGTCTGGCTTGCGCACCTTGGGATCGTCTTTGGGTAAATCTTTGAAGACAATCTTGCTTGGGCTTCCGGTCAAGGCGACCACTTCTCGCGCAAAATCCAGAATGGAAATTTCAGAGGGATTGCCCACGTTGACAGGCATGACTTCGTCGCTCAGCAGCAAACGGTAGATCCCATCTACCAAATCCTCCACATAGCAAAAGCTCCGGGTTTGGCTGCCGTCTCCGAAGACGGTGATGTCTTCTCCCCGTAAGGCTTGCCCCATGAATGCAGGCAAGGCCCGACCATCATCTAGGCGCATGCGCGGCCCATAGGTATTGAAAATTCGCACAATGCGGGTTTCCAGGCCGTGGTAGCGGTGGTAGGCCATGGTCATGGCTTCCATGAATCGCTTGGCTTCGTCATAGCAGCCCCGATAGCCAACGGGATTCACATTTCCCCAATAATCTTCCTTCTGGGGATGGATCAAGGGATCACCATAAACCTCGGAAGTACTGGCGATCAGCACCCGAGCGCGTTTTTCTTTGGCCAAACCCAAAATTTTATGGGTCCCCATCGCCCCTACTTTCAGGGTTTGGATGGGAATTTTCAGGTAATCAATCGGACTGGCAGGAGAAGCAAAATGCAGGATATAATCCAATTGCCCTTCCACCCAGGTAAAATTGGTCACGTCGTGCTTCACAAAGGTAAAGCCTTCATGCCCTATGAGGTGAGCGATGTTGTCGATGGAACCCGTGATGAGGTTGTCCATCGCGATCACTTCATAGCCTTCGGCCAGAAAGCGATCACATAAATGTGAGCCAAGGAATCCGGCACCGCCGGTAATCAGTACTTTTGCGCGATAGGTGCGATTCATGGGGATAGGTTAAACAGTGGTGGGTTGATAGGTGCGGCCTCTCACGTAGACCTCGTAATTTTCCTGGAACTCAGCGTACACAGCTTCAATGCCTGCTTCGAGCGTGATACTCGCTTCAAAGCCTGCTTCATTCAAGCGGCTGACATCCATCAGTTTGCGGGGCGTTCCGTTGGGTCGGCTGGTATCGAATTGCAATTCGCCTTTATAGCCCACAATCTGCTGGATCAGTTCTGCCAGTTCCCGGATGGAGATGTCTTCTCCCACCCCGACATTGACAAAGTCTTTTTCATCATAGGCTTCCATCAAGTACAGGCAAGCGGCCGCCAGATCTTCCGTGTGCATGAATTCCCGTCTTGGACTGCCGTCTCCCCAGATTTCTACCGAGGGACTCCCCTTCAACTTGGCTTCATGAAATTTTCGGATCAAAGCTGGCAGGACGTGGCTGTTCTGCAAGTCATAATTGTCATTCGGCCCATAGAGATTGGTGGGCATGGCGGAGATGAAATTGCAGCCATATTGATCCCGATAGGCTTCACACAACTTGATCCCGGCGATTTTTGCGATGGCGTAGGGTTCGTTGGTGGGCTCCAGACTCCCGGTCAGCAGGTGCGCTTCTTGCATCGGCTGAGGGGCATATTTGGGATAAATGCAGGAGCTACCGAGAAACAATAGCTTCTTGACGCCGTGGACATAGGCCTGATGGATGAGGTTGGATTCAATCATCAGGTTGTCGTAGAGAAATTCCGCTCGGTAGGTGTTATTGGCAATGATGCCCCCCACCTTTGCTGCCGCCAAAAAGACGTACTCAATGCTTTCTTCTGCGAAGAAAGCAGCCACAGCAGCCTGGTCCCGCAAGTCCAGTTCCGCAGAGGTGCGCACCAGCAGGTTGTGGTAGCCCTTTGCTTCCAGGGCTCGGCAGATGGCATAACCCACCATCCCCCGATCCCCCGATACGAAAAAATAAGCTACGCGGTGCAACGAAAACTGGTTTT
>JBCCCJ010000386.1:0-5858 GCA_039033615.1 Bacteroidota bacterium | reverse complement strand
TCTACATACTGGTCGAGTTCAAGTAGCTGCTTAATCTCCTCTCTAGTGGTCAATAGTTGCACCGTAGCAGGGTCAACTGCCGCCGCCAACCAGTCGGTGTTCCTTCCTCGACCTGAAACGAAATAACCGCGCGAAAAGAGGAAGTTATTTTTCAAGTATCACTAAGGCCATGTTTGGGACACTAATTTCTTCAGAAAATTTCCTCTCTTGAACATGGTCTAGCTAGCTAATTCCAGCATTTACCGCATGAAAAATTCATATTTGGTGGGCCTATTTGAGGATCTCCGGCAGATTTCCGAAAGTGTCCAAACTTCTTTTGGAAAATTGCAAGAAACCCAACTGAACTGGAAACCCAGTCCAGAAATCTGGAGCATTGCTCAATGCCTGGATCACGTCATCATTTCTAATAAAACCTATTTTCCCACCTTCGTCCAATTGGCGGATGGGACCAAACGACAGCGCAAACGGGAACGCTTACCCTTGTTGCCTTCGGTTTGGGGGAACTGGCTGCAGCGATCCATGAGTGCCGATGCCAAGCACAAACAGGCGGCTCCGGAGGTATTTCAGCCATCTCAAACGAGCCTTTCTTCAGAGATCATTGATCGGTTTAGCGAACATCAGATGGTGCTCAAAGACCTCATTGAACGTCTGGACAAATTGGATCACAAAGAAATCATCATCACCTCTCCGGCAAATCAAATGATGACCTTCAGCCTCAAAAATGCATGTCAACTCCTGATTGAGCACGAACGACGCCACCTCAATCAGGCCCTCAAATTGACCAATCAGCGGGACTTCCCTCGGAATGTCAAGGGTTGATTTCGCTTTTTGAATGAATTTGGGGTATATTGTTTAGGTAAACGGCATAGCAAACTGATCTTTGTGTGAACCTCTACTACCCTATTCTCCATGAAAAAAAAGCAAGTCACTCTATTAGAGCTGGCCAAGCGACTCAATCTCTCTCCCTCCACCGTTTCTCGCGCCTTAAACGGCAGACATCGAATCAGTGAAGAAACCAGAAATCGCGTCCGGGCCCTTGCCGAAGAATTAGAGTATCAACCCAACCCATCTGCCAAACGGCTCCGCGAATCCAAGACCTATGTCCTTGGGGTACTGGTCCCGGAAATCGCACATGGGTATTTCTCCGAAGCCATCAGCGGCATGGAGGGAGTGGCCCTCAGCAAAGGCTACAGCCTGGTCATTTGCCAATCCCACGAATCCTCCGAAAGAGAAAAGCAAGCGGCTCGAACCCTGCTATTCAGTCGGGTGGACGGCTTATTGTTTTGCCCTTCCCAGGAAACCAAAGAATTCAAATTCTACGGGGCTTTTCTGAGAAAAGACATTCCCATCGTGTTTTTTGATCGCTTTGGCGAAGGCCTACCAGCCTCCCGAGTTTCCTGCAACGACTACCAGGGCGCCAAAGATGCCGTCAAACACCTGATCGAACGCGGCCACAAGCGCATTGCTCACCTCGGTGCGCCAGCCCAACTGTCCAACAGTCAGGGCCGCCTCAATGGCTATATGGATGCGCTCCGAGAAGCCGGGATGTCCATCGACGAAGACCTCATCCGCTCCGTCAACCTCGATCAACCAGATGTCCGAGGGGAAGTCGAAAAGCTGTGGCAAGGTACGCCACCTGACGCCATTTTCTGCTTCAATGACTACCTCGCCTACGACCTGTATCTTGCCCTGGAAGAAAAAGGCATTTCCATTCCTGGGGACGTTTCGGTCATGGGATTTGGCGATGAAGGCCCCAGTCGCTTGGTCTATCCAAAACTCACCTCTGTCAATCAGCCCGCTCGCCAAATCGGAGAATGGGCAGCAAAGCTGATGATTGACCAACTGAGTATGGAGGACGACGAAGCAGAACCTGACTACCAAAGCATCTCCCTAGATACCACCATCGTGGAGCGGGGATCGGTCAAATAACCGCCCACTCTCAACGATCAATCCTGGACCACCTCCTGTTCAACGGGGTGGTCCTTTCCGTTTAAGTGAAGGGAAGGTTCCGTTGTGATGAGGGCAGAATATGACGCTTCTTCGTCCTCTTCTTGTTCCTCCGACTGTTTGTGGGTTTTGTCGTTGAGTGCCCGGTCGAGGTGTACATAGCCGCCATCCACGTGAATGAACTGCCCAGTGATATGACTGGCTCTGGCAGAGGCCAGAAAGAGGATGGAATCCGCGATCTCCTCTTGTTTGGTCATCCGCTTGCCAAAGGGAATGTTGTTGGTGATAGAAGCCAGTTTTGAAGCTGGTTCGTCAAAGGATTGGAGCCAATTGTGATACATCCCGGTCATCACCTCGGCTGGGATCACGGCATTGACCCGAATCCCATAGGAAAGCAATTCCACGGCCCACTCGCGGGTAAGCCCCAATTGAGCCGCTTTGGCAGCGACATAGCCAGAGGTGTCTCCCTGACCAGTAAGCGCGGTCTTGGAGCTCACATTGATGATGTTGCCTCGACTCCGTTTCAAGGCAGGCAAGGCCAGTTGAGCGAGGTGATAGTAGTGAACCAGGTTGGTGTGCATGGAATTCAAAAAGAGTTCCCGACTGCCATCCTCCAGCCCAATCATGTCATTGGTTCCGGCATTGTTGACCAGCACGTCAATGCGTCCAAGTTGTTGGACGGTTTGTTGAACGGCCGCTTCACATTGTTTGGGATCGGTCAATTCTACGGGGATGAATAAGCAGGTCCCCCCCGTCCGTTCGATCTGACGTTGAATGCGTGTTCCTTCTTCTTCGTTGCGCCCGAATATCACCGGAATTCCGCCTTCAGCAGCGAATCCCTTCACTACTGCTGAGCCAATTCCGCCTTCTCCTCCGGTCACAATTGCGACTTTGTTGGTGAGTTGTAAATCCATAATAGCACTTCCAGATTTGTCCTAATGACGCAAATGAATGCAAAGAAGTCAGTGAATCCAACCCTTGTTTTGTTCTTACTATACCCTCCTGCTGCAAATCCCTAACGGGATCTACAGGGGAGAGAGCGTGAACCAAACTACTAATGTTATGATCAAAAGAGCCAAAATAGTGCCCAAGGCGAGACTCTTATGGCGATCAGTTTTTATCAATATACAGGTCTGATTTTGAGGCTTTTTCGGGCAATCAATTGCCCGAAAAAAGGAAAGGATTGCCCCGGATTCTGCTTCGAAACCTTGGAATTTCCCTATCTTCCCGCATGAGCATCCTCATTACTCTGGCTGGCGTTCTGTGTCTATTTCTCCTGATTGCCTGGGCTCGTCTCCACGCGTTTCTGGCGTTTCTCATCGTATCTCTGGCGTTGGGTCTCAGCCTCGGCCTGAGTCCGACTGCGGCCCTGGAGAGCATTCAAAGCGGGATGGGAAATACGCTGGGGTTCCTCGTCTTGATTCTCGGTCTTGGGGCCATGATTGGCAAGTTGTTGGCCGAGAGCGGAGCCGCAACCCAAATCACCCAAAGCATGGTCCGCTTGTTTGGTCCCAAGCGGATTCCCTTGGCGATGGTCAGCGCAGGTTTTCTGGTAGGCATCCCCATGTTTTATACTGTTGGATTTGTGATCCTCATCCCCCTGGTATTTGCCGTTGCCGCCCATACCCGCCTTCCCCTCCGGTACGTCGGCATTCCCATGCTTTCGGCTCTTTCGGTCACCCATGGGTTTCTTCCCCCCCACCCCGCTCCTACCAGCATTGCGCAAGACTATGGGGCCGATCTCAGTTTGACCTTATTGTACGGGTTGATCGTGGCTGTTCCCATCATTTTGATTGGTGGGCCTTGGTTTGCCCGACGGTTTCGGCACGATACGCACCACCCAGAAGAACTCCCTTCTTTGATGCCTCCCAAGACCGATGCCCTGCCAGCGGCCACCACCAGTTTTGGCATGGCGCTTCTCCCGGTACTGTTGATCGCGATTCCTCCTCTGCTCCTCAAGGGTACTTCTCCGGGAAGTTCGTGGGGCTATTGGCTGGAACTGCTGAGTCAGCCAGCGATCGCCATGCTACTCGCTTTGTTGGTCGGGCTGTATGTCCTGGGCCTGAGACGGGATCGGAGCATGAAAGACCTGATGAAATCCATGGTGGCTTCGGTTCAGGAAATCAGCATGGTCGTGCTGATCATCGGGGGAGCAGGTGCCTTCAAACAAGTCCTGGATACCGCCGGGGTGAGTCAGGACATTGCTCAGGTGCTCCTAGATTGGCCCGTTTCGCCTTTGTTGCTCGCCTGGGGAATTGCGGCTACCATCCGAATCAGCATTGGTTCAGCCACCATTGCCGCCCTCACCACCGCTGGAATCTTGGCTCCCATGGCGCTCCAGAGTGGGGCCTCACCTGAATTGATGGTCCTGGCGACTGGAGCGGGTTCTCTGATGTTGTCTCACGTCAACGATGGGGGATTTTGGTTGTTCAAAGAATATTTCCAGCTCAGCATCCGGGAGACCTTTCTGAGTTGGACCGTCATGGAGACCATGATCAGTCTGCTCGGCCTGCTCGGCGTTTTGTTATTTTCGCTCTTCCTCTGATATCTGTATCTTCTTCCCTTATCACTCCATCCCTATGCCTTCTACTCCCGAATCTCGCTTAGCAGCCCTTGGCCTTTCTCTCCCTCCTGCCCCCGAACCAGGCGGGGTGTACCAGCCCATCGTCGAATACCAGGGCCTGCTGTATGTCTCGGGCCACGTCCCGGTGCGATTAGACGGTAGTGTCATCACCGGCACAGTCGGGGCAGATATGGATCTACAGGAAGCCCGACTGGCAGCCCAACAAGCAGGCTTGACCCTCCTGGCCAGTCTCAAGGCCTACCTGGGAGAACTGAATCGGATTGATCGCCTGCTCAAAAGCCTGGGGATGGTGAACTGTAGCCCTACCTTTACGCAGCAGCCGCAGGTCATCAATGGGTACAGCGAGCTGATGATGGCTCTCTGGGGACCGGACCGGGGAGTAGGGGCCAGAAGTGCGGTAGGGATGATGCTCCCCTTGGGTGCCGCAGTGGAAGTAGAAGCCGTTTTTGCGCTGCAATCAACTTGATTTTTCTCCTCACCTTTCGCCTTATGTACCGGATTCCTTTTCTCCTCCTCTTGCTGCTCTTATTGGCCCTCCCTGGGTTTGCCCAAGAACAGGACTCGACCATTGAACTCATTGTCCGAGTGGACGACATGGGCTTTTCGCACGCTGCCAACGTGGGAATTATGGAAACCTTCACCGAGGGAATCGCTACCAGCGTAGAGGTCATGGTGCCTGGTCCTTGGTTTGAAGAAGCCGCCGCTATGTTGCGCGCCCATCCAGAGATTGACGCGGGCATCCACCTGGTACTGACTTCTGAATGGAGCTATCTCAAATGGCGGCCCCTGACTCATGCACCGGGTTTGACGGATGAAGACGGGTACTTTCATCCCTTCATTTGGCCCAATGACAAGCAAGCGACCTTTCTGCTCACGGACGATTGGACGTTGGCGGAAGTAGAACAGGAGTTACGCGCTCAAATTGAGTTGGCCAAGCGGAAAATTCCCCAGCTCTCTCATCTTTCCGGGCACATGGGCTGTAACCAATTGTCTCAGGAAGTGCAGCAATTGGTGGAGCGATTGGCTCAGGAATACGGGTTGGCCATTTTTCCTAGCCAACTGGGGTTCCATTACCTGGCTTTTGCGAAATGGCCCTTTCAGGATGCTGAGAGTTTTGGCGCTCAATTCCACGACAATCTCCGAAGCCTTCAACCGGGCAAATACCTCTTGGTGGAGCATCCGGCGATCCTTGGCGCCGAAATGTCAGCGGTCACCCATGAGGACTATGAAAACGTCAATGAGCATCGGGCCACGGTTACCGCGCTGTTGACCTCTCCTGAAACGAAGGCGATCCTTCAAGAAAAAGGCATCCGTTTGGTGAGCTATC
>JBCCCJ010000385.1:0-5858 GCA_039033615.1 Bacteroidota bacterium | reverse complement strand
TCAGCGGCGTCAACATCAAACATACCGATTGCAATGGGGATGGCACCATTAACCTCCTCGACATTGGGGCCATTCTCCTCAACTATGGCGAAACCCACAACAGCAACAAAACCAATACCCTGGAAGGAATTCCGATGAGCCTGGTGCTTCCATCCGGTTTGCAGGCGGGGGATACGATCAGTTTCCCAATCGCTTTTGGTAGCCTTTCTATGCCTGCCCAAAACGTGTATGGAGTGGGGTTCTCGATTTCGTATGACACCAGTTTGGTGGTCCCAGGGAGTTTTGAGGTAGAATTTATGAATTCCTGGCTGGGGAACTCCCGGGGTAGATTTGATTGGCTTGTCCAAGGAATTGCCTGCGCTCGGTCAGTTGGATGTGGCTGCCGTTCGTACCAATCAACTTCCGATCAGCGGATTCGGACAAATCGCAGACATCACGGTGGTGCTGGATGAAGACATCGCCAAAACGGCCACTGTCCCTTTCAGCCTTGAATTTGTAGATAGCAAAGCGATCGAATTGTCGCAGGAAGAAATTCCGGTAGCCACCCAGGATGCTTCTACTGAGGTAGCGACGACAACGGGAATTGAAGATCTGTCGCAAGCTGGCATTCGCTTATTTCCCAATCCCGCCCAGGAATCCATCCACCTGGAATTCCCCGAACGGAATGTCCTTCAGCTTGCCTTATTGACCCCAACGGGACAAGTATTGCAACAGCAGACCTTGACCCATCAAACGCATACCCAACTTCCGGTCAGCTCCTTACCAGCCGGGATGTATCTCCTTCGCCTGCAAACGCAGGATGATTGGCTCACCGAAAAAATTATGATCGTCAGGTAATGATTGGGCTTGCCCAATCTCCTTTAGGAAGCGGCTGCCCTTGCGAGAGGACAGCCGCTTGTTTAGATCAGTTTGTCAATTCCAATATCAGGATACCATTGCCCGGAACCGATAGCTCCTTGCCCAAACTTCCCCTTTTGCCCCCAATCACTTCCCGATAGGTGGAAAATCCCTCGGTCCTTTCGGTGAATCTAGCTAGTTGGATTTCCTTCGGCTCGGCGTTTTGATTCATCACCAACATGACGGTCTGCGCCTCGTCGTAGCGAAAGTAGGTGTACACGCCTTCTTCTGGCACAAATTGCATCAGCTTTCCTTGGGTAATGGCAGAGCTGTTTTTGCGGAAATTGGCGAGGGTCTTCACAAACTCAAAGGCCTCCTGTTCGCGTTGGGTGCGGCCTGCTGGTTCAAATTTGTTCTGAGTATCCCCATCCCATCCGCCTGGGAATTCCTCTCGGACTTTGTCATGGTTACTAGGGTCCCAATGGTTTTTCATCAGAATTTCGGTACCGTAATACAGTTGAGGAATGCCTCTGGTGGTCAGAAGGAAGCCCACCCCTTGTTTGAATTTGTTGAGATCTTCCCCCACAACCGAAAAGTAGCGTCCCAAATCGTGATTGTCCAGGAAGGTAACCAACTGATTCGGATCGTGATACACATAATCTTTGGCCAAGGTGTAGTACAAGCGGGCCAATCCATCGGTCCAGCCAAAGTCTTTGGTGAGGGCATCATTGATGGCATAATAGAGCTGGAAGTCCGTTACGCCGGGTAATTCACTATCGAGATCTTTGCCGCCTACTTTCTCCGTAAACCAGGCTTGGACCGGAACTCCGTGAACCCAGGTTTCTCCAAAGAAAGTAAACTGTGGATACTCCTGCTTCAGCCGTTTGCCCAATTTCGCCATGAACGCCTGATCTGGATAGGCATAAGTGTCAATTCGATAACCATCCAGGCCCGCAAATTCAATCCACCAGATGCTATTTTGAATGAGGTAGTTGGCGAGTTGGGGATGATCCTGATTCAAATCGGGCATGTGGTGGTCAAACCAGCCGTCCGTCATCAATTTTCGATCCTGCTTGGAAGCATACGGATCGAGTAGGGTAGGGGCTCGGTAGGTTGTGCGGGTAAATTCTTCAAATTGATGCACCCAGTTTTTTGCAGGTAAATCCCGGATGAACCAGTGCTCATTCCCCACGTGGTTGTACACCACATCTCGAATGACTTTCATTCCGCGTTCATGGCAGGCATCCACCAGTTCTTTGAAGAGTTGGTTGTTTCCCAGACGAGGGTCCACTCGGTAGTGATCGGTGGCAGCGTATCCATGATAAGATTCATGGGGCTGATCGTTTTCCTCGTAGGGATTCATCCAAAGCGTGGTTACCCCCAACTCCTGCAAATAATCCAGATGATCAATGACACCTTGCAAATCGCCACCATGTCGCTGATATTGCCCAGCTCGCTCTACCTCATTTTCCTTCATGCTAGACACCTCATCATTGGTAGGATCTCCATTGGCGAACCGATCGGGCATTAGCAAATAAATCAGGTCTTCAGTCTCCACGCCTTGGATGCGATTGTGTTGGGGCTCCCGGGCCTTGAGTTCGTAACGAATGGTGTTGGTTTGCCCCGGTTTTTGGATGACCAGATTGTAGAAACCTGGCTGGGCAAGCGTAGGATCAATTTCGAGGGTGAGGAACAGATAGTTGGGGTTCTCCAATTGGGTAATTCCCTGGACAGCAATTCCTTCTCCTGCTAGTTTGACCTGGGCTCCGGCGAGATTCTCCCCATGAATCATCAATTCTACGCTAGGCTCAGCCATTCCAACCCACCAAAAAGGCGGTTCCACTCGATCTAGGCTGAAAACTTGTCCCAATAGCATACTGGGACCAAAGAAGAGGAACAAATAGATCATCCCGTATTTTCGGGAAGGGTACATAATCATAAGGCAATGCGTTGGTTCACAAAAAATAGCGATTTGGCGAGCTAAGATAAACGTTTTCAAGAGTTGATCCGGCAGGTTTGCACTGCTTTTCCTCATCAAATCGCTGCGGACGAATTTGATTTTTATTATCTTTGGTTATCTCACTGATCTCATGCTTTCAGGAACCTTTGCTTTTTGGCTTGACTTTTGGTCAATCCAGAGCTACATACACTTGCAAAAAATTGACTAACATGATGTCTAATTCTCGAAAGTCCAACTGGAAACCTATGGGAGGTTGGCGCTCTCTCCCGCGCTTTTTGATGCTCGCCGCGATGTTGGGTAGCCTTGCCATCACTGCTCCTTCTTGCAAAAACAAGAAAAAACTTGCTGAGGAAGCTGCCAGAGCCGCCGCCGCAGAAAAGGCTCGCCAAATCAATGATGCACGGGAAGACCTGCAAGCCTTGATGTCAACTCCCGTCCGCGACATGCGGGACCTGAACGCTCGCGAAGATGCCC
The DNA here is from genome assembly GCA_039033615.1 of Bacteroidota bacterium. GTDB lineage: Bacteria > Bacteroidota > Bacteroidia > J057 > J057 > JBCCCJ01. The sequence continues at coordinate 2,587 of JBCCCJ010000385.1, read as the reverse complement.
TGGCAGAAATCAAAGGAAGAAATGTAGATGATCCTGGAATTCGAGCCCTCATTGCCGATGTGGAGGATTTTCTGGCAGCAGAAAGAGACCGCTTGGAAGTGGAAGCTCGACCGCCCGAACCCCAGCCTCAACCAGAGCCAATGGCGCAGAAAAAACGGATGCTGGACCAGGCATTCTCTGATATCGCTGCTGCAGGCTCGACCAGTTCTGCCAATAGCCGGATTCAGCAAGTCATGCAAGAGTTCGCCTCTCCATCCACTCCGGTTCTGATCATCATCAATCAATCCAATGGAGTCGATGACTATGATCGCCCTACCACCATCGAAAAATATCTCAACTACCTAAAGGATCGAGGACGCAATCCGAACCAAGCGTATGAAATTCGGACCAACAGCTCAGGGCGCATTTCTGAATTGGTACTTCTCAAACGCTAATCCTTTCCTCTAACGTATTGAATCTATGTTGACGAAAACTATATATCTACTCGCAGGCTTTATGGTATTGCTGGGAATGGCCCCCTTGAAGGCCCAGCAGGAAATCAGCCCAGAAAGAAAGCAGGCCATTGATACCCTTGCAATGGAGAAAATCCGGGACTTGGGGCGGTACATCAGCATCATCGGAAGCAAAGAGACCGAATTCTCTGAAGGCAATCGGGTCATCCAACGCGCAGTTGAATTATTTGCCGATGGCAGTGAAATAGGGGTTTCCTCCCTGACCCGCCGAGACATCCAGTACTTTGGCGTACGGAGGTACTTTGAACGCTTGATGGCCTTGAATTACGACAAAGTAACCATCAAGTGGTTCAAAATTCAATACATCAGCGATTTGGAACTCCAGCCAGATGGCCGATATGTCGGGGTGATCACCATCTATCAGCGCTTCGAGGGGGAAACCGCCGATGGCTTAAAATACATGGATACCACCAAAAAGGACATCACCGTATATGTAGAGAGTAAATCTACCCAAATCAATGGGAGAACCATTGAGTTCTGGGATGTTTTGCTGGGAGACATACGAGTTACGGAAACCACCCGCTGATGAGGGAAAACCAATACAAAAGGTCTTTGATCCCATTCGGAATAGGAGTTATCGGACTGTTGTTCAGTCTGATAACTCCTACCCTTACATTTGGGCAATGGATGGAGGAATACCTGGGAGATGAGAAGATCTTGTATGCCGAAACCAAGCAAATCAATCAGTTTTTTCGCCGATTCAACGGAGAAGAAGACCTGGATGGAACCCGCTTTTACCCAGGGAACGAATCTTACCGTCTACCTAAACTGAGGAAAGACTATCTCAACATCTTATTTGATGAACAGAATCATGCCCTTGATGAGGACTTGAAACGAGACTTCATGAGGTGGGTGCTAGATGAGCGAAACCCTGTGTTCCTGGATTTTCATGGAGGAAACTGGTTTGCAGAAGTAACCACCACTTTTCGCTATGAAGGGCGAACCGAAAAGATGACGCTCTTTCTGGAACTAGAGAAGGCGGAGGTCGGCTCCAAATGGGTATTTGAGAACGTGTATTTTGAACCCTTCAATCGCCTGTTTCAGGAAACCGGAGAGGAAATTGCGCCCGCTTTCATCCATCCCATGAGCCATGAATTGGATTTCATGAACCTCATCAAAATATTTCGCAACGATGACAAGTTGGAATTGTATGCGTCCAAAGCCTATCAGCCAGATTATTTGACCTTGTTTGTGTATGAAAACAAGCGAAACAATTTGGAATTCGTGTCTGTGGATAACGTGAAATTTCACTTTTTCCAAGTGGATGGCTGGTATTTTGAATTGCAGGAGTTTCGTCGAAAGGGCATGAATCGAGGCTGGCTGATTTCTCAAATGACCTCCGTTCCCGCCGGAAAGCAAGAGGTGTTAATGAAGTATATATATCGCCGATGAAGAATTCTTTGCTGCTAATTGCTTGCTGTTGGTTGGGATTGAATCCATTCTCCAGGATACTTGCTCAGTCTATCCCCCCGGATACCAATGAGCTGACCAATTATAAGCAGGAAGCGCGCGCTATGGTGTCCTTCCTTGAGTTCACGCTCAATACCCTGGGAGATCCGCAAAGTACCGCCAATCAAAAGGAAACCATCATTCAGGAGTCCTACTTAAAGGCATTCCGGGATCCCGAGGTTCAGATCGAAGATGACTTGGTGGAAAACCGAGCGACTGTCACCAACAAAGATGTACAGGCCTATTTGAAAGATGTGGACTTCTTTTTTCGAGAAGCCCGCTTTGAATTTCAGATTGAAGAAGTTACCCATGAGATCAATGAGCGGGGGGAGCTGTATTTTCGAATCGCAGGCAGCCGCAATTTATTTGCCTTGACCATACAAGGAGACACCCTGAATAACAGCCAGGAGCGATTCATCGAAATCAATTTGGACCCGGAGACCCGAAACCTGAAGATTGCAAGCATCTATACCTCCAAACTCAGTGAACAGGAGGATCTGAGGAATTGGTGGAACGACATGCCTACGGCTTGGCAAAAGGTATTTGAAAGCAAGGTTTTCATCAATGATTCGCTGTCTCTTGAGCGGGTGTATGAATTGTCCACGCTGTTCCGGCCCGCCACGGCC